>CAYTPY010000101.1:0-6746 GCA_964439725.1 uncultured Erythrobacter sp.
GACTCAAAATCGATTGTCGAAAGACGTGCCCGTTCGAGTCGGGCCAGGGGCACCAGTTCTTGTGGACCATCCAGGGAGCTCCATAGCTCGCTAGGTTGCGCCTGGCTCGGACGGGCTGCGACCTCATCGCATTAGGCCACGTCGCCGGCTGGTCTGGCTATCGTCGCGCGAGCAGTAGTGACTCGGCAGTGCAAGCTTAGTGCATTAATCAGTTGGCCGTCATTGGCCGGTGCCGGCCCGCTCTTCCCGAAGAACGCGGAAAAGAGCCTCTTAAGCCAAGTCGCATTGCGGAACGCGGCCTGCGTTAAGTCTTTCAGGAAGAGTCCCTTCCTAGACGATGGAGCGTTCGGCCATGAAGAAGATCGCTGTTGGTTTGGCCGCCACGTTGGCGCTGAGTGCTTGCATGACCAACTCGGCTCAGAACACCGAAGGCGAAACGAGGCTGGCCCGCCTGATTGAAGGCCGCATCGCCGGAGAGCCGATGCGCTGCCTCAACGGCGTGCGCAGCGACCGGGTCCAAGTGATCGATGGCGTCGGCTTGGTCTATGATGCCGGCGATACGATCTATGTTGCGCAAGCGGCCGATCCGCGAGAGCTGCGACGGACCGACGCGTTGGTGCTGGATCGGCTTTCCACCGGCCGCTTGTGCACCGATGACGTAAGGTTCACCATCGATCGCAATCAGGGCAATGTCACGGGACCGGTCTTCTTATCCGATTTCGTGCCGTACAGGCGGCCCTGAAAAGGACGTGAGCAGCCGCAAACTCGATCGTGCGACGGACGGGGGCGCCGACCTCACGCCATCGGCCGTCGACGACCGTCCACACGTCGTCATCCTTGGCGCGGGGTTCGGCGGGCTCGCTTGCGCGCAGGTGCTTGGCGGCCGAGCGGTCCGCGTGACGATCATCGATCGTCACAACTACCACTTGTTCGTGCCGCTGCTGTACCAGGTCGCGACCGCCGCTCTGTCACCTGCCGACATCGCTGAGCCTGTGCGCAAGGTACTGCGGCGGCACCGTAATATCGATGTGGTCATGGGTGAAGTGACCGGGATCGACACGGATGCCCGCTGCGTCCGGCTGGCTTCGGGCTACATTCCGTACGACCGGCTCGTGATCGCCACCGGCTCGGAGTACAATTACTTCGGCAATGACCGGTGGAAGGCCTTCGCACCGGGTCTCAAGACGATAGCCGACGCACGCAAGATCCGCGCGCGGGTGCTGCGAGGGTTCGAACTGGCGGAGATCAGCAAGGACGCCGTCGAGCAGCGCATGCTCACCACCTCGATCGTTGTCGGCGGAGGCCCGACGGGTGTGGAGATGGCAGGCGCTATCGCCGAGTTGGCGCGCTGGAGCCTGCGCCGGGACTTCCGCAATATCGACCCTACATGCGCCACCACGATGCTGGTCGAAGCGGGAGAGCGCATACTTGCGCCATTTCCGGAGGATCTTGCCACTTACGCGTCTCGCCGGCTCGAGAAGATGGGAGTGACGGTCCGGACAGGTCAGCCGGTGGAGGACATTCAAGAGTCCGCCTTGACCATCGGCGGCGAAGTCGTGCGAGCGCGAACGATCGTCTGGGCCGCCGGGGTGCGGGCTTCGCCGGCCGCGCAGTGGCTTGGCATCGAAGCCGATCGGCTCGGCCGCATTCCCGTGAGAGGGGATTTGTCAGTACAGGGTTGCACAAACGTCTTTGCCATCGGCGATGTTGCCGCCGCGATGGATGAGCAGGGGCGGCCGCTTCCAGGCCTTGCCCAGGTGGCAAAGCAGCAGGGCCATCATCTCGGCCGAAGCCTTGCCGCGCAGCTGGAGAGCGCGTCTCCTGTGCCGCAGTTCCATTTCCGCAATCGCGGCAATACCGCAGTGATCGGGCGGAGCGCAGCCATCTTCGACTTTGGCACGCGGCAGTTGAAAGGCTGGTTCGCCTGGATCCTCTGGGCCATCGTCCATGTCTATCTGCTCGTCGGGTTCGAGAAGCGGCTGATGGTCAGCTTCCAGTGGTTCTGGCGTTGGCTGACATACCAGCGCGGGGTCCGACTAATCACTGACGATGCCGACCCTCCTGCGGAGCGGCAAAACACGCCAGCGGCAGTAGGAAAGTCGCCTCGCGCTCAGGCTTCGAAGCCGTAAGCCTGAAGACGGAAACGATCAGCGGTCGCTATAGGGCCAGCGACCTCAGTGCGCCCGTCGGGCCAGAACCATCCACCCAATGCTGGCGGCTGCGGCGGCCACGACCGCGAGACCCCGCCCGCGAGCAGCGCACCGACTCCCAAATAAGGCCGAGCTGACGGAGCTGCCCGTATATCAGCCGGGCCTGCAAACCGGCCGGTAGTTCGCTTTCTTCGTCACGGACTTGGTTGGAGCATGATTTGCCAAGCCGCCGGAGTCATGGAGACGGCGGTACAAGGCGAAGCCGCTCAATCGCCATGACTTGGGTTGAGTCGCTGCCTGAAGTGACCGAAAGGTGGAGGTCTGCTTCCTTTCTTACTTCAAGTTATGGAACGCAAAGCGAAACAGCGTCAGCTTGGAGCTTCTGTCGCCGGAGAGCTTTCGTGAGGCCTGACCTGAGGTTATACAACCGACGCATCCTGATCGTTGAAGACGATTACTTGCAGGCATTCGCTCTGCGCAATGAGCTCACAGACAGGGGAGCAGAGGTCATAGGGCCACTGGGGTCGCTCGACCTTGCGCTGCAGCAGACCAAGCTGGAGCAACACATCGATGCGGCCGTGGTCGACGTGAGTCTCGGCGGAGAGCCCGCTTTCTCGCTCGTCGACGAGCTGGTGCAACGCGATATTCCGCTCATGTTTTCGACCGGCTGCGGTGCGGACGTTCTCCCGTACCGCCACCAGCACATCCATCGATGCGAGAAGCCAATGTCCGCGCATAGCCTTGCGGAAGCTCTGAGAGACTTGTTGGCGGACCCGGCTGGCACGTCACAGTCGTAGTTCGCCGCCGCAGATCACGGACGCCCCCACCGACTTCGATGCGGTGCACATTCTCTGGAGGAGCCTTCCTCAGGCGCGCCAGCGACAAGGTCCTTCGAACTGACCGAGATCGCGCAAAGGCACTTGTTTTTGACTTTATCAAACGTATCCTCCCGCAGTCGGTCAGGCCGGCGGCTTAGCTACTGCAACAAGGTGGCGAGCAACGAAGGGAGAGAGACTATGAGGGTGAATCCCGGTGCAGCTCGCCGTGCGTGTTTTCTTGCCGGGGTGGCAGCCAGTGTGCTCGCGCCGACAGTTGCCGCGCAAGAAACGTCTTCGGCTGAGCGGGGCGGTTCCGACGCCTTCGGGCAGGCGATCATCGTTACGGCCGAACGACGCGAAACCAACCTTCAGGACACGCCGATCTCCATTGTCGCGGTCACCGAAGAAACGATCGCCGCAAAGGGGATCGAGGATCTCGCTGATCTCGGTACCTTCACCCCCAATCTGAACATCACCCCGTCGCGCGGAAACGGCAGCGCCATTCCCAGCTTCTCGATCCGCGGCATTTCTGGCGGGGGCGGTGCCACCAGCGAACGTGGCGTTGGTCTCTATATCGACGGCATCTACGTTCCTCGCACCAGCGGCTCCGTGCTGCGGGTCCTCGATATCGACCGTATCGAAGTGCTGCGCGGCCCCCAGGGTACGCTGTTCGGGCGTAACTCGACCGGCGGCGCGATCCGCATCTTCACCCGTCAGCCGGAACTCGACGACTTCAACGGCTATGCCCGCGTCACCGCCGGTAACTTGGGGCGATTGGATGTCGTTGGCGCCGTTAATGTGCCGCTGAGCCAAACCGCGGCGCTGCGGGTGCAGGGGGCGCGGCTGCATGAGGGTGGGTTTGTCGAGCGCGGCACGCAGAAGCTGGGCGGTTCCACGGACTACATCGCCCGCGCGAACTTGCGCCTCCAGCCAACCGACCGCTTCGAAGCGACCGTGGGTTTTCTCTACAGCGACTCCAAAGCGTCCGGAACACCACTCGTCTTCACCGAATTCGATATGCGTCCGGGCATCGAAGGCGTAATCCAGGGCAACTTCGGCGACTGGCTCAACGACGCGTTCAAGGCCGCCGGCCAAGCGCCGCTGGCCCCGTACAACGATCCGCGCATCGTGATCGACGATTACACCGCCCCCAGCGTCTGCCTCCTCGATGATTTCAATCCCGACTTCGACGCCGCCTGCGAGCAGTTCGATCACAACCGCTACTGGCAATCGGACTTGCGCATGTCTTACGAGCTGACCGACAGGCTCACGCTCTCCTCGGTGAGCGGACTGGCCAAGTTGGACCACAAGGCTTCGGTCGATTATCAACTGCTCGGTACCGAAGACCGCAAGACCGACGTCAAGTCGACGGTGTTCTACCAAGAGCTCCAACTCAATGCGGAGCTGTTCGACGGAGCGCTCGATCTGGTCAGCGGGCTCAACTACTTCCACGAGAAGTCGACCGGTCCGGGCCTGACCATCAATCGGCGCGGCACCAGCGCCTTTCCGAGTGACGCCAACGGTGACGGCGATGCGGGCCTGTTCCGGCTCAACGACACCTTCACCAAGCAGATCTCGGATTCCTATGGCGCGTTCCTCAGCGGCACGTGGCACGTCACCGAGCGGTTCAACGTGACCGGCGGCTTGCGGTTCGCGTATGACAAGAAGGATTACGAACAGACCGAGCACGCATCCGCCAACTTCGTGCCTGCTCCCGGTACGGCGTCCACTTTCGTGGAGAGCGACGACAGCTGGAAGCAGGTCGATTACCGCGGCACGATCGATTACCACCTGACCGACGACATCATGGCCTACGCCACAGTTTCGAAAGCCTACAAGGCGGGCCAGTACAGCCACTCGATCATCGACCGTATTCCAGGGCCCGACCAGAGCGGCGATTTCATTCGCACGATCCCGCCCGAAAAGGTGAAGAACTACGAAGCCGGGTTGCGCATCACGGCTTTCGATGGCCGCCTGCGGTTTAATCCGACCGCGTTCTACATGCAGTGGACGAACCGCCAAGCAGCGACCCAAGTGACTTGCCCAACCAGCCCGAGCTGCCCGTTGGGCTTCGAGATCCGCGTCATCAATACTGGCGATGTCGATCTCTACGGCGGCGAGCTCGACATGCAGATCGCTCTCACCGACAACTTCTATATCGACGGGGCGGGAGCGATCATCCGCTACGATCTGGCGGACGAGGCCGCGAACGGTGGGCCCAATCTCTACCCCAGCGTTCCCGAGCTGGCCTTCAACGTGGGTGCCAACTACCGCCTCGAAGCGGCGGTGGGCGAGTTCACTTTCAACCTCAGCTATGCGCACACGGGTGAACAGGCCACCCATCCTTCACAGGTCGGCGACTCCGCCTACACTCTGCCCGCGATCGACCTGGTCAACGCGCGCCTTCAGTTCGAACCGGCCGATCTTCCGCTTACCGTGACGCTGTTCGCCAACAACCTGCTGAACAACACTTACGCCACCTTCGGACAACGGTTTGGTGGAGGCTATTGGGATCAGGGTGGACCGCCCAACCGGCTTCATCCGCTGGCGCTTCCTCCCCGCTCAGCACTCGCCGAAGTGCGCGGACGCCCGCGCCATGTAGGCCTGTCATTACAGTACGATTTCTGATTCCTGCGAGCCGTGGTAGCTTCCGGACGCGGAGGAACGGCTCCGCCGGCTCCATTGTTGACTAAGTCAAAAATGTGGGCAGGATACTAGAAGTTAAGGGAGTGGATCTGTGGTAGTGACCAGAAGCCTTCTCGGCCACGTAACCGGTATTGCCTTGCTGGCGGTAGCCGCCCCCGCCCCGGCTCAACATGCCTACCCAGCCGAAGGGGATCTGCCGGCGCAGCCCGAAGTGGTCCGACCGCTCACTCCCCTCACGCCTGAACGGCTCGAGCAGATGGTGCCTAAGCATCCCGATTACCTGGGCGCTCTAGCGCCTGAGAACCTCGCCAAACCGCGCCCGGCTGCACCTTTCGATGTCACCGGAACCTGGTTCGTCGACCTCAGCCGTGGTTTTGCCGATTACATGTTCGGGCCGCCTTATCCAAAGTTCGGCGCAGACGGACGCGAGGCGCTGATCGAGCAGCCCCAGGCGCAGGCCCGGGGCGAGACATACCGCGACGCGATCGGGCAGTGCTACCCGCCCGGCATGCCGATGCTGATGACGCGGGTCTGGCCGCACGCGTTCATCCAGTTGCCGACTGCGATCTACGTGATCAGTGGCTTCAACAACTCGGTGCGCACGATCTTCCTGGATGGACGCCAGCACAGCGATTCCGACCTGGTGGTGCCGAGCTATAACGGCGAGTCGATCGGGCGCTGGGAGGGCGACACGCTAGTGGTCCACACCAAGTATTTCGAAATCGACAACCACTATATCGATCTCGGCATACCGATCTCAGACGAGTTCGAGTTGTTCGAGCGCATCCGTCTGGTGAACGGAGGCCGAACGATGGAAGTCGAGTACGAGCTGGTCGACCCGCAGATGTGGGAAGGCGAGTGGAAGTCCACGAAGCGCTTTGATCGGCAGGACTATACCGACATCAACGAGGCCAACTGCATCCTCCAGTACAACGCCAGCCTGCCTGGCACCAATCTCGGCCGCGAACGCGCCGAAGAACGAGGCCAGAGCGACATCGAAGGAGTAAGCGAATGAGACAGCGCCTTCTCTTGGCGGCTGCCGGAGCGGCTGCTTTGGCTGCTTTGCCGGCCACCGCGCACCACAGCTTCGCCATGTTCGACCAGACCAAGCAGATGACGCTCAACGGCACGG
>CAYTPY010000102.1:0-6713 GCA_964439725.1 uncultured Erythrobacter sp.
TTGACGAAGCCAGGCGCAGGTTCGCCGAACAGGCCCACCAGCAAGTCCTTGATCTGCGCCCTTCCCCGCCGCACGGTGGCACCGTTGCGCCACTCGCCTTCGCGAGCGAAGAGGTCGGCATAGCCGTCGAAATCGCGCGCATCGATCCGCGCCGCATATTCGACGATCACGCGCTGGATCGCGAGCTGGTCCTCAGCCCGGCGCAGCCGCTCTTCGGTCGATAGCGGCGCAGGAGCTGCGGCCGGACCGCCACCCGCCGCCGGCGGCTCGTTCGGATCGCGGAACGGAATCTCACCCCAGGTCGTGCGGCGCGCGATCTTCCATTCGCCGCGCTGCCTGACGAACTCGTCGACATAGCGGCCAGCGAGCAGCGGCGTCGGCCGGTTGTCGGGCGAAGCGGTCCAGAACAGGTACTTCGATTCCACCTGCGCCCGGTCGCCGTCGACCTTGATCAGCGGGTTGGTCAGCATGTGGAAGTTGGACTTGTTGACGAACCCCGGCTCGGCCGCGCCGAGGTTCTCGGTCAGCATCGCCTCGATCGCCGCCGGCCCGGTGAAGCTGCCGAACCCGCCGGTCCACACGCCGTCATCGGCAAACAGCGCCGCGTAGGAGGCATAGTCCTTCGCATCGAGGAACTTGCCATATTCGATCAGCGCGCGGCGGATGGCGGACTCGGCCTCCATCCGCTCGACCCGCTGCTCCAGGGTGAGCTGCTGGGCCATCGCGGTCGCAGGCGCCGCGATCAGCAGAGTAGCCGCGAAGATATGGCGGAACATGCGGACACCCCCTCTTCGACTCGTCCTCGGGGCGAGTGTATGGGTCCGCTCACCTTGAGGCCACCCGGTAGCGGAACGAAGCTCTGCTGCGGTCATTCGAAATGCATGGACTGCCGACCCTTTGCCGCTGCAGCGCTACTGTTCGGCGCGGCCTGCACTCAAGAGGCGGCCCCCTCGCCCGAATACCGTCCGGGCGACGCGGGCACAGTCGACCACGCGCTATGCCTGCTGGGCTACACCGCCGTTCCGGTGCGCGAGGTCACCACCGGCCATCACCTCGTGGACGCCGAGATTAACGGGCGAAGCGGTAGCTTCGTGCTCGACACGGGCGCCAACGTCACGGTGATTCAGCAGGGCCAGGCCGAGCAGTTCGGCCTCTCGGGACAAAGCGGCGGTCGGGGCGCGATCGGCCGAGCCAGTCTGCCGGCAGGTGCGGGCGTAGCGACCCAGGCCGGGGTCGATTCTTTTACGATCGGACCGGTCGAGATTCGCCAGAGCCGGGTCGTCATCGCCGACATGGGGCAGTTGCTCGGCTCGCTCAGTCAGGTTGCTGGCGAGCAAGTGGCCGGCCTGATCGGCCAGGACGTCCTGACGGAGCACCGCGCGATTGTCGACGTCGCCCGGCCGATGCTCTACCTGATGGCGGAGGACGAAGACCCCGCCCCGGTGCCGGCGGATCGGTGCAGCGAAGCCGGCGAGCAAGCAGCGAGCTGACATCTGCCTCTCAAAGCCGCCCGCCTTTCCATACCACGCGGCCGACGACGTCGACGTCGGTCATCGCCACTTCGACCGGTTCGTAGGCCGGGTTGCTACTGATCAGCCGCAGGCGGCCCGGCGGGACGGCCTGGAGCAGCTTGACGTGGAGCGCCTCGCCCAGGCGCACGACGTGGACGCCTTCGCGGAACGGGCGAGGAGTGCGGTCGACCAGGATCTCGTCGCCGTCGCGCAGCAACGGATCCATCGAATCGCCCATCACCCGGATCGAGGACAGCATCGCCGGGTCGAGCCCCTGCTCGCGCAGCCAACGGCGAGAGAAGCGGAACGCGTCGAACGGCATCTCCTCGGCACCCACCGCTCCAGGCCCGGCAGAGGCTTCGAGCGGCAACCGCGGCACTTCGACCCACTCGCTCGTCCGCCCGAGGGAAATTTCCTCCGGTCCGCCCAGCTCGCCTTCGGAGACGCCAAAGAACTGGGCCAGCCGCCGGCGGTCAGCTTCCTCGAGCTTCCGCGGGCTGCCCTTGGTAATATATTGCTGAAGGTAAGTGGAATTGCGCCCGAGCATGCGGGATAGCGCCGCGAGGCTGTTGCCGCGCTCGCGGGCGAGGGTTGAGAGCTTTTCACGCGGGTCCATGGCGGATTTCCTGCGATTGCTTGGCCGCCCCTCCTACGCGATGTATTTTTCCTAGACAAGTAGGATTTGACCGGCAAGATCAAGGTCCTTCGCCAGCGAATCGTCATCCCAACGCGAGGAGGTTTCCATGCTGCTGCGCAAGATCGAGGTGTTCCTTCGCCGGACGGACATGACCCCTTCCGAGTTCGGGCGGCAGGTGGCGCACGATCCCAGCTTCGTCTTCGACTTGCGCCGGGGACGGATACCTGGCCCGCAAATTCAAGCGCGAGCGGAACATTTCATGAACACCCATCCGGAGACATCGCATGCAAACTGAACCCATCCGCCGCCCCGTCCGGCTCCGCCACGAGCCGCGCTCCCGCCTTCGGGAGGCGCTGCTAGCCTTGGCCGAAGGCCGAGCGACGGTCCACCGCCACGACGAGACAAGCTGGGCCAGCATCACCTTCGCCGGCGCGCGGCACCGGCTCCAGCTGGTGTTCGAAGGCAGCGACGCCGTCGAAGCGGGCGAGCGCTTCATTGCCTTCTTGCCCGAGCACGAATTCGAGATCCCGGGCCAACTCGTCGCCGATGCCGCGGTGACCGCAGTCGATCACCGGCTCGGCCCGCCGCGCATGCAGGTCACCTGCGAACTGCTGCTGCTGGAGGAAGCGTAGCGGCGCGCTGCGGTCTCAGTACCCCCGCGCCAGGTCCACTCGCGCTTCGAGCGGCTCCCCGGCGCGGAACCGCGCGCAGTTGCGCAGGAACCGCTCGGCCGCCCGCGCCTGGCTGCCGGGCGTCGGCATGCCCGACAGATGCATCGTGATGTGCGCGTTGCCGAGCGACCATAGCGGATGCCCGGGCGGCAGCGGCTCGGGATCGGTGAGGTCGAGCACCGCGGCGGCAATGCGGCGCTCGCGCAAGGCGTCGATCAGCGCATCCTGATCGAGACAATCGGCGCGGGCGAAGTTCACCAGCACCGCGTCCGGCTTCATCGCCGCGAGCTCGGGGGCGCCGATCATCCCGCGCGTCTCGTGCGTCCCCGGTACCGCCAGCACGATCCAGTCGAACTCGCCGATGCGGCTGCGCCAGTTGCGCGGGCGGCTGTGCGACGCGGCCAGCACCTCGACTCCAAACGCCTCGAGCGCCCGCTCGATCGCCTGCCCGATCGCGCCGTGGCCGAGGATCAGCGCCCGGCTCCCGGCAAGATCGCGCGTGCCCGGCGGTGAGGCGAGCCATTCGTGCCGGTCCTGCGCGCGAACCACGGCCGGGTAGTCCTTGGCCACCGACAGCATGGTCAGGACCGCAAACTCGGCGACCTGCTGGGTGGTCAGGCCAGAGCCGCAGGTGAGCACCACGCCGCGGTGGGCCAGTTCGCCCAGCGGCATCCAGTCCACGCCGGTATAGGAGCTGTTGAGCCAGCGCAGCCGCCGCGCCGCGGCGATGGCGGCAAGCGGCGCCGCTTTCTCGTGCCGGTCGAACCAGCCGATCTCCGCCTCCGCCGCCAGCGCGACGAGCGCCTCGGGCGTATCCCACCACCGCGCCTCGAGCCATTCAGGCAGCCGGCCGTCGAGCAACGGCCGCACCGAAGCCGGAAGAACGGCGACGGTCACTCTCCCCTCCCGCAAGCGGTAGGGGGATTCACGCGAGCTTCCATTCCCAGCCGAGCGGATCCCCGTCCATCACCTCCACGCCCTGCGCGGAAAGTTCGTCGCGGATCGCATCGGAGCGGGCGAAGTCCTTCTCCGCACGGGCGGCCTTTCGCCGGGCTAGAGCATCCTCGATCTCGGCTTCCTCGATCGTCGCTCCCTTCGGCCGCAACCGCAAGTCCGCGCGGGTCAGGCCGAGGAGGTTGAGGCCCAGCACCGAATCCATCTGCTCGACGAACCCGAGCTTGATCGCCGCCGGACACTTCTTGATCGTGGTGACGTCCTCGAGCTTGGTCAGCGCCACCGGCGTGTTGAGATCGTCGGCCATCGCCGCGTCGAAGTCCTTGAGCGCCTGCACCGCCACGCCTTCGGGCGCCGAATAGGGCTGCTCCTCCGGCTCGGCTTTCACCGCTTCCTTCAGCCGCTCGACCGCCATGACGATCCGCTTGAGCCGGGTCAGCGCCGCACCCAGCCCGTCCCAAGAGAACTCGAGCTCGCTGCGGTAATGCGCCTGCAGGCACATCATCCGGTAGGCGAGCGGGTGGTAGCCTTTGTCTATGAGGAGCTGCAGGCGGAGGAACTCGCCGGCCGATTTGCTCATCTTTCCAGATCTTTCGACCAGGAAGTTGTTGTGCATCCACAGCTTCGCGCCGCTGTTCGCCGGCTCATCGAGCGCGCCCGAGCAGCAGAACGCCTGGTTCTGCGCGATCTCGTTCGGATGATGGATCTCGCGGTGGTCGATGCCGCCGGTGTGGATGTCGAAGGGAAAGCCGAGCAGCTTTCCGCTCATCACCGAGCATTCGAGATGCCACCCCGGCGCGCCGCGGCCCCACGGCGAATCCCACTCCATCTGCCGCGTCTCGCCCGGCGGAGTCTTGCGCCAGATCGCGAAGTCGGCCGCGTTGCGCTTGCCTTCGACCGCCTCAATCCGCCCCTCACCTTCTTCGGTCTGCGCCCGTGCCAGCCGGCCGTAGTCGGCCACGGTGGAAACATCGAAGTAGAGCCCGCTGTCGAGCTCGTAGCAGTGCTTGTCAGCGATCGACTGGGCGAACTCGATCATCGCCGGCACGTAGTCGGTCGCCACCGACCAGTGCGCCGCCTCTGGCTGGCCCTGCTTCATCGGGCCGCGGATATTGAGCGCCTTCACGTCCGCCCAATACGCCTCGGTATAGTGCTTCGCGATGTCCCAGATCGACTGCGCCTTCGCCGCAGCCATCTTCTCCATCTTGTCCTCACCCGCGTCGGCGTCGTCTGTCAGGTGGCCGACATCGGTGATGTTGATGACGTGGGTCAGCTTGTAATGCCGCCAGCTCAGCATCCGCCCGAGCACGTCGGCGAACACATAGGCGCGCATGTTGCCGATGTGCGGGTAATTATAAACCGTCGGCCCGCACGTATAGACCCGCGCCTCGTCCTCGTGGATCGGCGTGAACGTCTCGAGCTCGCGGGTCAGCGAGTTGAACAGGCGGAGCGGTGCGGTCATGGCGCGGGGCATAGACGCGCCGCATGCGCGTTGGTCAACACCCTCGACCGCTCACTCTTCGAACATCTCGCGCAGAATGGCGAGCGCGGCTTTCAACGTCGCCTCATCAAAGCGTGCCGAGGCGCTTGCGTAGCCGAAGCTTCGAGACGCTTCTGACTTGGTCTCCCAGCAGCAGACCCTCGATTCCTCGAAACGTCGAAGTGGGGCGAAACCGGGCAGCATGGCTGCCGCTGGTCATCGGCATGATGATCACCGTTCCCAAGTGGGCGTTCATGGTGTCTGGGCTGACAATCGCGCAAGGGCGAGTCTTCCGAATTTCATTGCCTTCGGTCGGGTCCAGCCGGGTCAGCCAGACGTCGCCCTGCTTCGGCCGAGCGAGGTTCAAACCTCGTCCTCATCCGCCCTCAGCCACTCTTCTGAAATCTCGCCGCCATCTTCGATCGGATCGTCAGCTTCCAGCCAGTCGCGCTCCTCTTCCGTCAGCCCGAGCACGCCGATACGCTTCGCGTCCTCCTCCCATCCCTCGCGCACCTTGCGCTTGACCGGCACGGCAACAATTTTGCCGTCTTCGATTCGCACATCGATCTTGCTTCCGCTTGTCATGCCGAGCTCGTCGAGGATTGCCTTCGGAACGATCATCCCGGTGGAGTTGCCCATCTTGCGGAGCGTGGTGCGCAAATGGCGATTTTCGAAGGGCGCGTTCATGTGCGTCAGTTAGTACGATGTAAGCACGGGCTCAATTCAAGGCGCGATAGCCAGGTACCCGCGGGCGAAGAATGTGGCCGCGCGACTTAACCTTCGGGATACTTGGACGGCCGTTCGCATTTAGGCGCCCGTGTCGGCCACGTCGAAACTCCCGGTGAGATCGAGACACTCCTGAGAGTTCAAGATGCAGAGCCGGCGGTCATGCGCGCGTTCCGCCAGGCCGCGCGAGGCGTCAAACCCGAAGTCGTGCCGCAATCATCGCGACCAGCATTGCGGGAAGCGATAGCACTCCCAAGAGCAGTACCCCCACGACGATGAGAGGCCCCGCACCGGATTGAGCCACCATCACGGGCAGCTGCGCGAAAACGACGAGGGCCCCGATAAGCCAAGCACCGCTTCGAGCGAAAAATCCAAGTAGCCCCGATACGGCTAAAGCTAGGAGGTAGGCGAGCCAGTACCTGGGCGAATCCCAGGGTTCTGCCACATCGAAAATTATGCTCGCTGTGGCCCAAAGCACAACGCCTGCAATCAACGCGGCAACTCCAACTAGAGCCGTGCTACCCGAGACGTTGCGGTGTTCGTCCAAGCCTATCACTCCACCTCGAACAAACCCGCCAGCTGCTCGATGATCGTCCCGCCGAGCTGTTCGACGTCCATGATCGTCACGGCCCGCTTGTAGTAGCGGGTGACGTCGTGGCCGATGCCTATGGCGACGAGTTGGACCGGGCTCTGCTTCTCGATCCAGTCGATCACCTTGCGCAGGTGCGTCTCGA
>CAYTPY010000103.1:0-6637 GCA_964439725.1 uncultured Erythrobacter sp.
ACGACTTCACCTCGGTAAGCGCCAGCCAGTGGCGGGGCAGAGTGTTCGTGCCCGATATTGGCCGGACTTTCTCGGGCACGCTTCGCCTGCTCGATGATGAGCGCCTCGAGGCGAAGGGCTGCCTGACTCGCCGTCTCGGCTGCCGAGCTCAGGTCTGGACTCGGCGATCTTAGTGAACCTTTCTGAAGACATGCCCGTAACGGATTGATAACAAAAACCGGGTCCGCTGCCGCAAGGTCGGATCGATCGGCCAACGGATGGGCAAGCCAACTTACCCTTGACATTTCGAACCATATTGGTTATATGACCGCCCGTCAGCCATGCTGACACGCGGCGGGTGCGGGGGCGGTAAGCGCTTCGCTCTCCTCTCCCGCAGCAGGCCGGCGCACCCTCGGGCACCCGAGTGTGCCCGTTCCAAGGATGCGAGGACAGGCGCGGTGGACCTCAACGCCGCTGCCTGAACCGGTAAGGCGGCAAGCTGCGAGCCCTGACCGCCAACCGCCCCGCACCGCAGGGCCGAGCAGCGAGTTTAGTCACAGCCCTCGCCGCCGTTCGCAAGCAATGCTCGTGCAAGGCAACCCTGTGATGCCCAGGTCATCCGCGCCGGCCTCTCCCGTCCGCGCTTCTACCTCCCGGCGTTACGCCCGCACTCGCCAGCGGGCTTTCGGCGTGCCTGCTAGAACGCCACCTGGTCACCGCCTTTGAGGCCCAGCATCTCGCGCGCCTCGGCCGGCGTGGCGATCTCGCGCCCGAGCGCTTCCAGGATCGTGCGGACTTTGGTCACCTGATCGGCATTCGATCGCGCCAGCTCGCCGCGGCCGATGAACAGGCTGTCTTCCAGGCCCACCCGCACGTTGCCGCCGAGCAGCGCGGACTGGGTACAGAACTGGAGCTGGTGTTTTCCGGCCGCGAAGGCGGAGAACACGTAGTCGTCGCCGAACAAGCTATCGGCGATGGTCACCATGTGCGCGAGGTTGCGCACGTCGGCGCCGATCCCGCCGAGGATGCCGAACACGCCCTGGATCAGGAACGGCGGCTCGATCAGCTGGCGATCGGCGAAATGGGCCAGCGTGTAGAGGTGGCCGATATCGTAGCATTCGAACTCGAACCGCGTGCCGTAGGCGCGGCCGACTTCGGTCATGATCCGCTCGATGAAGACGTTGTCGTTGTACATGATCCGGCCGCGCGAAGTCTCGACGTACTCGCGCTCCCAGTCATGCTGCCATTGCTCGACCCGCTTTCCCGCGGCCGAGAAGTCGAAGATCAGCGGCCCCATGTTGAGCGAGCAGAGTTCGGGCTGCGCCGCGTGCGCGCCTTCGAGCCGGTCGTTGAGGCTCATCGTCGCCGAGCCGCCGGTCGACACGTTGATCACCGCGTCGGTCGCCTGCTTGATCCGCGGGAGGAAGGCCATGAAGTCCTCGGCCCGCGGACTCGGGCTGCCATCTACGGGCGAGCGGGCATGGAGATGGAGGATCGCCGCTCCGGCCTCGGCAGCGGCAATCGCCTGCTCGGCGATCTGATCGGCGGTCACCGGCAAGTGCGGCGACATCGAAGGCGTGTGGATCGAGCCGGTCGGCGCGCAGGTGATGATCGCCTTGGCGGACTTGCGCATTCCCAATGCTCCTACAGGCCCGCCTGGCAGACGTATTTGACGTTGAGATATTCCTCGAGCCCGTGGTGCGAGCCTTCCTTGCCCAGGCCCGACATCTTGACGCCCCCGAACGGCGCGTGGGGCGAGGAGATCAGCCCGGTGTTGATGCCGACCATGCCGCTTTCGAGCCCGCGCGTGGCGCGCTCGATCGTCGCCGGATCCTGCGAGCAGACATAGGCGGCAAGGCCGAACGGGGTGGCATTGGCGAGCGAGAGGCCTTCCTCGAGCGTGGCGAAGCCGATCACGCCCGCGAGCGGGCCGAACGTCTCCTCGCGCGCCAGCATCGCGTCGGCGGGAACGTCGGCGAGCAGCGTCGGCGCGAACAATCTGTCCTGCACCTCGCCCCCGGCCAGCGAGCGGGCGCCGCGGCTGACGGCATCCTCGCGGTGCTCGGCGACTTTCTCGATCGCGGCTGCGTCGATCAGCGGGCCGACATCGCTCGCCGCATCGAACCCGTCGCCCGCGCGCATTCCGCCGACCTTTTCCGCAAAAGCGCTCAGGAAGCGGTCGCGGATCGCGTCCTGCACGTAGATGCGGTTGGCGGCGATGCAGCTCTGCCCGCCGTTGCGGAACTTGGCGACCAGCGCCGTCTCCACCGCGACCTCGAGATCGGCATCGTCGAAGATCAGCAGCGGCGCATTGCCGCCGAGTTCCAGCCCGAGCTTCTTCATCGTGCCCGCGCAGTCACGGTAGAGCTGCACGCCGATCTCGGTCGATCCGGTGAACGAGAGCTTGCGCACCGTGCTCGAACCGGTCAGCGCCCCACCGATCTCACGCGCAGAGCCGGTCAGGATGTTGAACACGCCGCCCGGCACGCCGGCCTCCTGCCCCAGCTTGGCGAAGGCGAGGGCGGTCAGCGGCGTTTGGCTCGCCGGCTTGGCGACGATCGTGCATCCCGCCGCCAGCGCCGGCCCGACCTTGCGGGTCAGCATCGCCAGCGGGAAGTTCCACGGGGTGATTGCTGCGCACACGCCCACCGGCTCGCGCTGCGCCAGCATCCGCCGGCCGGGCAGCGGCGCGGGAATGATCTCGCCGAGCGCCCGCGTCGCCTCGTCCGCGTAGAACTCGATGAAGCCCCCGCCGTAATCGAATTCGCCGCGTGCTTCCTTCAGCGTCTTGCCGTTTTCGCGGACGATCAGCCGGGCGATGTCCTCGCGGTGCGCCACCAGCAGCTCGAACCAGCGGCGCAGGATCTGCCCGCGCTCGCGCGCCGGACGAGCGGCCCAGGCCGGAAGCGCTTCGGCCGCCGCGGCGATCGCCCGCTCGGTCTCCGCCGCGCCGAGGTTCGGCACTTCGGCGAAGTTGGACATGGTGAAAGGGTCTTCGACCGCGATCGGCTCGCGCTCACCCTGCAGCCACTCGCCGCCGATCAGCGCGCGGCTGACCAGCAGGTCGGCTTCGTCCAGGGCTCCACGCGCGCTATCGGTCATTCGTCGTCGTCCAGCTTGGGGTTGGTGATCGGCGTGTCGCCTTCGAACAAATGCTCGAAGCGCCGATAGGTGCACAGCCAGCGCCCCTCGCGCAGGACATAGCGGTCGGTCGCCAGCGAGATCGTGATAGGCGGATGGGTCGGCAGCACCTTCTCGCCATTCGCCGCATAGAGGAACAGGAAGTTGGTCGCCTCCGCACTGTCGTCACCCGTGAACCAGGCGCGGAAGTTGGTGAACGAATGGACCGACAGCCGCGGCCCCTGCTCGCGCCGCCAGTCGTAGAACTGCTGGATCTTGTCGCGGCCTTCGTACGACGCGAACTGCCCGTGGAACACCGCGTCCTCGGTATAATAAGCGCTCGCTCCTCGCCCGCCGTTGAAATCGATCTCGTGCCAGTAGTCGGCCAGCTGCAACGCCAGCCGCTGGTTGAGCTCGAGTACTTCGTTGTCGGTCACGCGCTTCTCCGGTCCGTCCATCGTGCGTCCCGGCTGACACGCTTCGCGGCCGCCCGCTTGCTCCATCGGGCCGGCGAACTTGCGCGAAGCGGCGGTCAGTTGGTCGCCCGGCGCCGGTATTCGCGCGGCGCCATGCCGAAATGCTCGTGGAAGCTGCGGGTGAAATGGGCGGCGCTGTTGAAGCCCCACGCAAAGGCGATCTCGGTCAGCGTGTGTCCGGCCCACGCCGGATTGCGGATCTGCTTGGCGCATTCCTCCAGCCGGCGGCGGATGATGTAGGCCGAAACCTTCTCGCCGCTGCTGGCGAAGACGGTGCGCAAGTACCGGGGCGAAATCCGCAAGCCCTCCGCAATGCTTGCCGGCGACAGCTTGGGATCGCGCAGCCGGTCTTCGATATAGCGGACGACTTCCGCCTGCCGCCCGCGCAGCACCGCCGAAACGTCCGGCTGCTGGTCGAAGCCGATCGCATAGGACATCGACAGCATCTCCAGCAGGTGCCGGGCGAAACGCTCGTCGTAGACCGAGGTGAAGCCGGTCTCGAGCTGCGAGTGCAGCTTCTCGACCATCGCCGACATCGCGCTGGTCAGCCCCACGTCGCTACGCAAATGCATGCCGCAGAACTGCTCGGGGCAGGGCAGGTGCTCCTTCAGCGTCGGAGCGCCCACGCGCAGCATGATCACCACGCTGTCGTCGTCGATCGTGAAGTTGTGCGGCGCGTAGCTGTCGCACAGCGCGAAATCGCCTTCGGTCAGCCGCGCTTCCTGCCCGCAATGGTTGAACACGCTGCTTCCGCGCGCCTGCAGCAGGAACGAATAGAGCCGGGGAGAGCCGTGGACGATGTGCTGGCGGGTCCGTTCGATATTGCTGCGGTTGGTGTGCATCCGCGCGAACTGGATCGGCCCGAGCCGTCCAAGGCTGAGCTGCGCGGCAAAGCCCTGGCGGTCGGCCGGCGTGAAATCCACAGAGTTCAGCTGCTTCGAATAAAGCGCGTTCCACGCCGAAGCGCGCGTCGCCCGCGGCAGCATTTCCGAACTGAAGGATTCCATCCCGTTTCTCCCGCGGCGGAGGCCTTTCGCGGCCTCTCTCACCGTTTGTGCAAGGCTCTCTCAATTCGGCCCGGCTGGCAACCTTTCCCTCATGCGCCGCCTGCCACGGCCAGATTGGCACCGGTCACGTAAGAGGCCGCCTCGGACGCCAGGAACAGCACGGCTTCCGCAATCTCGGCCGGATGGGCGACCCTCTGCATCGGCACCATGGCCGCGCCTTTGGCCTGCCGCTCCGCGCTCAGCATCTCGGTCGCGACGGGGCCGGGCGAAACGCAGTTCACACGGATGCCTTGCGCCGCCAGTTCGCGCGACAGGCCGATGCACAAGCTGTTGAGCCCGCCTTTCGAGGCCGCGTACCAGACATACTCACCCGCCGATCCGCGATCGGCCGCGCGCGAGGAGACGAAAGTGATCGAACCTCCGCCTGTCCCCATCCTCCGCACCGCTTCGCGCGCGCAAAGCATCGCGCCGGTGAGGTTGACGTCGACGACTTGACGGAGCGTCTCGGCCGTGACTTCGGCGAGTGGCGACGCTGTACCGGTAATCCCGCTCGAATAGACCATCGCTTGCAGCGGTCCGAGCTGCGCCGCTTGGCTGAACAGCGCGATGATGTCGTCCTCGCTGGATACGTCACACCGCAGCGCTTGGGCCTTACCGCCTGTCGCCTCAATGTCCCGCACCACCGTCGCCGCGTCATCACGGCGGGAAGTGTAAGTCAGGAGGATCGTCCAGCCGCGCTCCGCCGCCAGGCGGGCCACCGCGGCGCCGATCCCTCGGCTACCGCCAACCACGACCATGACCTTATTCGGCAAGCGCAGGCTCCCGCTCTTCGAGGTCCTCGAGCGACTGCAACTGCCGCCCGGCCGTTTCGGGCAGCAACAGCGTCGCCACGAGAGCGCAACCGATACCAGAGATCGCCACTAGGGCCATCGCCGCACCTAACGGCACACTCATGGCCACGAACGGAACCGTCATGATGAACAGCGCGCTCGAGGCGCGGCCGAAGTTGTAAGCAAAGGCTTGGCCCGTGCCGCGCAGCTCGGTCGGGAACAGTTCGGTAAAATAGGGTCCGAAACTCGCATAGATCCCGAACTGGAAGAAGCCGTAGACCATGCCGATCCCGATCAGCGCATAGAGGTTACCGCTCCACGGCCCGAACAGGTAAATCGTGGAGGAGATCACGAAGCCGAGCCCGAACAGACGGAAGGCGTTTCTCCGCCCGACGATGTCGGAGACGAAGGCGTTGACCAGGAAGCCGAAGAATCCTCCGAGGCTGTTGAACATCACGCAGATGCCGGCCAGCGAAGTGCCGATACCCCGCTCGTCGGCGAGGAAGGTGGTCAGGTAGTTGCTGACGGCAAAGCCCGCTCCTTGCGCGCCGAGCGCGAGTAGCGAGGCGAGGATCGTGATGCGGATCACGTTCGGCCGGAAGATGCTGGCCAGGCTGGTCCGCTCGCCGCGCGCCTTGGAGCGGGCCAGCGCCTGCTTGAAGATGTCCGAATCGTCCGAACCGCGGCGGATGAAGAAGATCAGGAACGCCGGCAGGATGCCGATCCAGAACGCCACGCGCCAGCCGATCTCGGGCGGCAGCGCGGAGGCGAGGGGGCCTGCAATCAGCGCCGCGATGCCCGAGCCGACCGCGGCGCCGCTGTGCAGCGTGCCCAGCGCCTTGCCGCGGTCCTTGGCCGAGACGATCTCGCCCAGCAGCACCGCGCCCACCGCCCATTCTGCGCCGAAGCCGATGCCCTGTAGTATACGAATGACGAGAAGCTGCTCGTAGGTTTGTGCGAACCCCGAAGCGAAGGCGAAGAACGAAAACCACAGGATCGTGATCTGCAGGATCCGCGCGCGGCCGAACCGGTCGCACAGCCAGCCGCCGATCCACCCGCCGATGGCGGCCGCGAAATAGCTGGCGCTGGCGATCGTGCCGGCCTCCGTCAGCGTCATGCCGAGCCCGACGATCAGCAGCGGGATCAGATACTGGTAGACGAGCCCGTCGGCGCTATCCATCGCCCAGCCGGCGCTGCAGGTCCAGAACACCCGCCGCGTCTTGCG
>CAYTPY010000104.1:0-6603 GCA_964439725.1 uncultured Erythrobacter sp.
TGAGATGGAGTTCCCAAAGGGCCTTGATGCGGTTGTCCGGCTCGGTCTGCATGCATGACCAGTAGAGCCAGCATTCGTTGTACTCGTGCAGCACCAGGTTCGTGAGCCAGCTCAACGTCGGGTCGAGGATCGACTCATAGTGAGTGACGTGTTCTTCCTCGACCTGAGCGATCTCGAGATAGAGCGCGCGCGCGAGCGGGTCCTCGGGGATGTTTCCGCGAGTCATGTAGTAGTTCATCGTCTGCTGCTCGGCCGCGACGATGGTGATCGCATTCATGACCGACTGAGTGTCGGCTGCCGTCAAAGTCATTGGCCGGCGCAAGGTGTCGTGCGGGTCGCGGTGATGGAAGATGGTGGGGCGACCCGGCATAATCTCGGTAAGGCCCCCAGTGATGTTTTCGGCCTTCCGGCCTTCGCCCATCAGGTCCATTAGGTTCGCATAGCGATAGAGGTGATCGAAGTCCTCGAGGAGAGCGAATTCATAGACTTTGGTCAGATACGGATCGGGCTCCTGGCGAGCCAGCCACGCGGTGAGGTCGACCGCGACCTGCTCATAGCCGATCGTATTGGCGATCGTGCTCTCGTCGCCGGGAATGAGCCAGTTGACGGCTTTCTGCTGCTGCTGTTCGACCCGGCGGACCATTGCCAGGTTCTGCTTGATTCCAGTGTCGGCGGTGTGACGGTTGAACTGGTGCGAATTGATGATCGCTTCCACTTCGATGCCGTTCATGAAGATAACCCGGCAGCGGGTATATGGATCGACATTTCGGGTATCAAACGGGGCCACGTTCAGCTCGGACCAGTTCCGGAACTGCCTCTCGAGGGGGATGCCCCGCTCGTGCAACGGATTAAATCCCATCTCGCTCTCCTGTGCGGGGTGTGCCCCTGCAATGAGAGCCGCGGAGTAGGTGTCCTCTCCAATCGACCGAACGTGCCCGCCTCAGGACGAATGGAGGCGAGGAAACAAAGGTTAAGTGGGTTTGACGAAGCTATCGATTACCCGCTTGCGGCCGCTCGTTTCGAATTCGATTTCGAGCTTGTTTCCCTCCTGCCCAACAACCTCGCCATAGCCGAACTTGTCGTGGAAGACCCGGTCGCCTCTGGCGACGTCTGTCCGCGGCTTCGCCGCAAAGCTCGCTGCACTCCGGCCCGGCTCGGCCAGGCGTTTCGGCGTTGGATCGTAGCCTGTCGATACCGCGCGTTGCCAACCGGGGCCGCGGGTGGCGGTGCGCGACGGCTGCTGGCGCGCCACGCTGGCAAAAGGATCCTCCTGCTCAGACCAATTCGCGCGCCAGAGCGACGCGCCGCCCGTCATCGTGGTTTCGGAAGCCACGTGCTCGGCTGGCAGCTCGGCAATGAAGCGCGAAGGAATAGAACTGGTCCATTGACCATAGATGCGCCGGTTGGCGGCATGAAGTATGGTACAGCGCCGGCGAGCCCGCGTGATTGCCACGTAAGCCAGGCGCCGTTCTTCCTCGAGGCTCGCCAGACCTCCTTCATCGAGCGCGCGCTGGCTCGGAAACACGCCCTCTTCCCAGCCTGGCAGGAACACGTGATCGAACTCGAGGCCTTTGGCGGCATGGATGGTCATGATCGTGACCTTCTCGGTGTCGTCGGCTGCGTCGTTGTCCATCACCAGGCTGACGTGTTCCAGGAAGTCGCCGAGGGTTTCGTATTCCTCCATCGCCCGCGCGAGTTCGACTAGGTTGTCCTGCCGTCCTGCGCTTTCGGCGGTGCGCTCGGCCTGGAGCATCGCATTGTAGCCGCTCTCCTCCAGTACCGTCCGCAAGAGCTCCGATGGGGTGACTTGCGGTTCCATTTCGCGCCAGCGGAGGAAGCCTTGCATCAGCTTGGCGATGGTGCCGCGCGCGCGCGCTGGGAGTTCGTCGCTGTCGGCGAGTTCGAGGGCGGCGGCAGCGAGAGGCAGGCCGGTTGCGCGGGCGTGGCGGTGCATGGCTTCGAGCGCCTTGGCGCCGAGGCCGCGCTTGGGCTGGTTGTGGATGCGTTCGAAGGCGAGGTCGTCGGAGGGCTGGGCGATCAGCCGCAAATACGCGAGCGCATCGCGAATTTCCGCCCGCTCGTAGAAGCGAAAACCGCCGACAATCCGATAGTTGAGCCCGATTTGTATGAACCGGTCTTCGAACTCGCGGGTCTGGTATTGGGCGCGTACCAGGATTGCGACCTGCTCGAGCGGAAGCCCCTCTCGCTCCAGTCGTTCGATCTCGTCCGCGACGCGGCGGGCCTCTTCGGGAGCGTCCCAGACGCCGATGACGCGGACTTTCTCGCCAGGGGGCAGCTCGGTCCAAAGGGTCTTGCCGAGGCGCCCGCTGTTGGCCTGGATCAGGCCGGAAGCGGCGGCCAGGATTTGCGGCGTGGAGCGGTAGTTCTGCTCGAGACGGATCACTGTCGCGCCCGGAAAATCCTTTTCGAACCGCAAGATATTGGCGACTTCTGCGCCGCGCCATGAATAGATCGACTGGTCATCGTCGCCGACCACGCAGATGTTCTTGCGAGCCTGAGCCAGAAGCCGAAGCCACAAGTACTGGACAGCATTGGTGTCCTGGTACTCGTCGACCATGATGTATTTGAAGCGCTTCATATAGCCGCTGAGCACCTCGTGTTCGCGTCTGAACACGTTCAGCACGTGCAGCAGCAGGTCGCCGAAGTCGCAAGCGTTCAGCGCCTTCAACCGCGCCTGGTAAGCGGCATACATCTGCTGGCCCTTGCCGTTCGCATAGGCTTCGTTTTCGGCCGCATCGAGATCCTCGGGATTGAGCCCGCGATTCTTCCATCGGTCGATCAGGCCCGCGAGCTGGCGCGCTGGCCAGCGCTTCTCGTCCAGCGAGTGGTCGGCCATCAGCTGCTTCAGCACGCGCAACTGGTCATCGGTGTCGATGATCGTGAAGTTGCTCTGCAATCCGACTAGCTCAGCGTGCCGCCGGAGCATCTTCGCGCAGATCGAATGGAAGGTGCCGAGCCACGGCATTCCTTCCACCGCATCGCCAATCAGCTGCCCCACCCGGTGGCGCATTTCGCGAGCCGCCTTGTTGGTGAAAGTGACGCAAAGAATTTCGCTCGGCCAGGCGCGGCGCGTGCGGATCAGATAGGCAAGGCGGGCGGTGAGGGCTGCCGTCTTGCCGGTGCCAGCGCCCGCGAGCATCAGCACCGGACCTTCGGTGGTGAGCACCGCCTGCTTCTGGGGCGGGTTCAATCCGTCGAGCCATGCCGGAGCCGACGGCGGGTCGGGATGAGCAGTAGAGGGGGTGTCGATCACACGCGAACAGCTAGGGAACACGCCGGAGTGGCGCAAGCCCGGCTGGCACTCCATCGGCGGAACCGCAACTTGACCGGAAGCGTTGCGAGGCCATTCTGCTATGAAGGAGGCTACGATGCGTAACATTCTCCTTGCTGGAGCAGGCGCGGTTTCGCTGATGGCTTTGCCCGCCGCTCTCGGCGCCCAGGATACGCCCGAAGCCGACGTCGCCCAGCCAAGCACGACCAGCCGACCTGCCAACGAGGCCAACGCGCAAGCAGCGCCGCGCCCCCGCACCACGACCGTCACGAATCAAAGTGGACGTACCGTGGTGACCAGGAACAATCCCGGCAATCTGACGCCGCCGCCGGCCGATGCCCAGAACCGGACATATCCGGTCTGCGGCGGAGCGGTGCAGGACAGCTGCCAGAACCCGGGCGAAGGCGGTGCGCCGGGCCGTTCACGAGCGCTCGACCATTGGCCGGGTGAACCCGCCAGCGAACGCAGTGAGGGAGCTCGCTAAGAGTCTGCCAGCGCCGACAGCGGAGACCGCGCGACCGCACTGCGCGCGCGCTTGACTCACTTCCTTTTCCGTCACAGCTGACCGGAAGGGGGAGGGAAGCATGGCGTCAACGCTGCATCAGCATCGCCGGGTGTTGACGGCCTCGCTGGTCGGCACGGCGGTCGAGTTCTACGATTTCTACGTTTATGCGACCGCCGCCGCGCTGGTGTTCGGCCCGCTGTTCTTCCCGGCCGAGAGCGTGGCCGCCCAGCAGTTGCTGAGCTTCATGAGTTTCGGCTTAGCCTTTATCGCTCGCCCCGTCGGGGCCATCGCATTTGGCCACTTCGGCGACCGGATCGGCCGGAAATCGACGCTGGTAGCCTCGCTCTTGCTGATGGGCATTTCGACGCTGCTGATCGCGTTCCTGCCCACATACGCGATGATCGGCTGGGTGGCGCCGCTGCTCTTGTGCATTCTTCGCTTCGGCCAGGGCTTCGGGCTTGGCGGCGAATGGGGCGGGGCGACGCTGCTCGCGGTGGAAAATGCCCCCAAAGGCTGGGAAGCCCGCTTCGGTTCTGCGCCGCAATTGGGCGCGCCCGTCGGCTTCCTGGCTGCGAACGGACTGTTCCTCTTGCTCGGCCTCGGCCTCAGCGACGAGGCTTTCACGGCTTGGGGTTGGCGGGTGCCGTTTCTGTTCAGCGCCATACTGGTCGGCATCGGCCTTTGGGTACGGCTTCGGATTGGCGAGACACCTGCCTACCGCGAGGCGCTGAAGAAAGCGGCGCCGCCCGTCGTCCCGCTGGGTGTCGTACTGCGGCGCCACTGGTTCCCGACATTGGCGGCGAGCGCCGGGGCTGTCTCCGCCTTCGCCATCTTCTATCTATCGACCGCCTTTGCTCTCAGCCACATGACGGCCGAGCGAGGCATCTCGCGTGAACAGATGCTGGCACTGCAACTGGCTGCCAACCTGTTCCTCGCGGGGGGGATCGTCATCGCTGCGATCGGATCGGATCGGACCAGCACCGCCCGTATGCTCGGCATCGGTGCCGCGGCGACGGTCGGCCTGGGACTGGTTTTCGGGCCCGTGCTGGCTGGCGGCTCGTTGCCGCTGGTATTCGCGACGCTCGCGGCGGCCCTTCTCATCATGGGCTTCGTTTACGGCCCCCTCGGCGGATGGATGCCGAAGCTCTTTCCTGTCACCGTTCGCTACACCGCCATATCGATCGCGTTCAACGCCGGCGGTATCGTCGGCGGCGCCATGGCGCCGATCGCCGCGCAAGTGCTCAGCGCAAGCGGCGGCGCGGCGATGGTCGGGCTGCTGCTCAGCGCCGCCGGAGCGATAACACTGGTGGGCGTTATCGCGGGCCGGCCGCACGCAGAAGCGTGAGCTTGCCTTTGCCCACTTTGCGCTCGGTCTCGATCTCCAGCGTCTTGACCTGAACCGTCTCGTCATGCGCGGTTTCGGCCGCGACCCAAGTCGCTTCGCCGATCCAGCCGAGCCGGTGCAGCCGGTCTAGCGCTACCGAGCCTGCGCCCGAGTGGTAGGGAGGATCGAGCAGGACGAGGTCCAAGGGCTCGCGCGCCGGGCCGAGCTGCATCACCGAGCCAGCCCGGACATCGGATTTCTGATGGGCCTGAAGCGCCGCGATATTGGTCCGCAAGGCCCGGATCGCCGCCGCGTCTTGCTCGACGAACAGGCAATGCGCCGCTCCCCGCGAAAGCGCCTCCAGGCCGAGTGCGCCCGATCCGGCGAACAAGTCGGCGGTCCGCAAGCCCTCAAAGCTGCCGAGCCGGCTGGTCAGCATGGCGAAAAGCGTTTCGCGCATGCGGTCTGAAGTCGGGCGGGTCTCTTCACCCTGCGGCGCGCGCAACGGACGCCGCCGCCATTCGCCCGCGATAATCCTCATTTCTTGGCTCCTCCCCGAGATGGGGAGGAAGACCGCCCGCGTGCGGCGCCGGGGGTGGAGCGGGGTTGCCCTGGGCGCTGCGCTGAAGGAGAGCCGCTTCCGCCAGCCGCTGCACGGCTGCCACCTCTCCGTTCCGACGAGGATTTTCTCAGGCTGCTGCGAAAGCGCTCGAGCTCTTCCTTGCGCACTTCGACCGCGGCTCCCTTGGGCAAATCGCCCAGCACGAACGGGCCATAGGCGGTGCGGATCAGGCGGGAGACCTTGAGGCCCAGATGCTCGAGGACGCGGCGGACCTCGCGATTCTTGCCTTCGGTCAACGTCAACTCGACCCACTGGTTGCGCCCGGTACGGCGTTCCAGATTGGCGTTGATCGGTCCGTAGTTCACCCCTTCGATCGAGATACCGTCCATCAGATCTTCGAGCTGGGCCTGGCTGATGTCGCCGAAGGTCCTGGCCCGGTAGGTGCGCGGTACCCCGGTGGCGGGCAGTTCGAGCTGGCGCTTGAACTCGCCGTCGTTGGTCAGCAGCAGCAAGCCTTCGGTGCTCAGATCCAGCCGACCGATCGGCATCTGCCGCGGCGTGCCTGGCGGGAGAGCATTGCGCAGGGCCGCGTAGATCGTCGGCCGTCCGGCGGGATCGCGCTCGGCGGTGATCAGGCCGGCGGGCTTGTGGAACCGAAACAGGCTCGTCGGCTCGGCCTTGGCGATCGGCTTTCCGTCCACCGTGACCCCGCGCAAGTTGGGCAGGATCGTTGCCGGCGTCTCGAGCTTGTCGCCGTTCAGCGCGATGCGACCCTCGGCGATCATCCGCTCGACCTCGCGCCGGCTCGCGACCCCCGCACGGGCGAGCAATTTGGCGATACGTTCGCCGGCGGGCTTTTCAGGTGGAGACATTTGGCGCGCCTTAACTGTTGAGCGGCGGTTCATCCAGCCTTCCCAATA
>CAYTPY010000105.1:0-6355 GCA_964439725.1 uncultured Erythrobacter sp.
ACATGCGCCGCGGCCAGTCGCTGATCGTCTGGGCGATCCGCGAGGGCCGGCAGGCGGCGCGCGCGGTGGACGAAGCGCTGATGGGGGTGAGCGAACTGCCGCGCTAGCCCTGGGCCGTGGCCGCAGCGGTCCTAGCGTTCGGTCGCTTCGATGGCGCGATCGATCAACGCGAGAAGCGTTGCCATGTCCTTGGGGCCGAGCGCCTCGCGGATTTGGTGCTCTTCCTCGGTCACCAAGGCAAACAGCTCGTGCATCGTCTGCTCGCCTTTCTCGGTGACCACGACCTCGTAGCGGCGGCGGTCGGTCGCCACCCGCTCGCGCTCCACCAGGCCGCGCTTCTCGAGCTGGTCGACGATGCCGACGAGAGCCGACTTGTTGAGCCCGGCGCGGGTCGCCAGCGCGGTCTGCGAGCTGCCGGGATTGGCGGCGATCAGCGCCAGCACGGTGAGCGAGCCGGTCGGCAGGCCATGCGGCGCAGACACAGCGATGGAGCGCGCCGAAAGCGCGTTCCTCAGCAGGCGGACTCTTGGTCCGACCGATCCGCCAAGGATGCCCCAGTCGAGTTTCTTCCCCACAACTCTGCGTCGCACCCGCCCGATAATTTTGCAACAGTTCATGCGATCAACTAACTGGCTCTGATGAAGGTCTCTCCTCTCCATCCCTTGTTCGCCGCCGAGCTGGCCGGCGCCGACCTGACACGCGATCCGACGCCCGAGCTCGTGGAGATCGTCGAAGAGGCGATGGCGCAATACGGCGTCCTGGTCGTACGCGACGCGCGCATAGACGATGCGCAGCACAAACGCTTCACGCGGGCTTTCGGACCGCTCGAGCTACCCAGCCGCCAAGCCGGGGGGCTGGCGCACCCGGCAGGCAAGCGAGTGATCGACCCCGAGATGTTCTACGCCGGCAATCTCGATCCGGATGGCGAGATCATGGCTTATGGCTCCGAAGGCTACCGGCTGGCTCAGGGCGCGGAGCGCTTCCACACCGACAGTTCCTTCCATGCGATGCCGACCAAGTGGTCGCTGCTACACGGTGTCGAAACCCCGCCGCCCGATGTCGGCGGCGATACGCTGTTTGCCGACTCGCGCGCCGCCTACGATACTCTGCCGGCGGACATGCAAGCCCGGCTCGAAGGCCTGGTCGGCATACACGACTTCTGGGAAGGTCGCCGCCGCGCCGGCCTCAAGGGTGAGATCACGCCCGAGATGCGCGCCATCATCCCGTTCGATCCGGTGTCGCACCCGATCGTCCGCACTCTGCCGCACGGCCGCAAGACGCTGTTCATCGGCGGACATTGCATTGGTATCGAAGGCATGGACGCCGATGAGGGCCGTGCGCTGGTCGAGGACCTATACGCCCAATCGACACAGGATCGCTTCGTCTACCGCCATCACTGGCGCCAGTACGATCTCGTCATTTGGGACAACCGCTGCACGATGCATGCCGCCACCCCGTTGACCTCGACCGTCTACCGCCGCGATATGCGCCGTACCACGGTAAACGAGAGCGGGCCTGAGATGTCCGCTTACGAGTGGATCGCACAGGGCTGCCCCGCCTAATCACGGCTGAGCAAGGCCGGCCGTTTACCAGTCGATCCGGCCCCGCCCTTGCGCCTCGAGGAACGCGTTCGCCTTGCTGAACGGTTTCGAACCGAAAAACCCCCGGTGCGCTGATAGCGGGCTGGGGTGGGGCGACGTGAGGATCAGGTGCCGCTGGTTCTGCGCCAGCTCCGGCACTTTCATCGCCTTGTTGCGCGCCTGGCTGCCCCACAGGATGAACACGCTGGGCTCTTCGCGCGCCGCCACGGCGGCGACCGCCGCGTCGGTAATCGCTTCCCAGCCTTTGCCGGCATGGCTGCCCGCTTGCCCCGCCTCGACCGTCAGGCAGGTGTTGAGCAGCAGCACGCCCTGCTTGGCCCAGCGCTCCAGGTTGCCATGCGGCGGAACTTCGACGCCGAGATCCTCGCGGAGCTCCTTGTAGATGTTGACCAGCGAGGGCGGCGATCGCACGCCTGCCGGAACCGAGAAGCACAGCCCGTGCGCCTGCCCAGGGCCATGATAGGGGTCCTGCCCCAGAATCACGGCTCGGATTTCATGGAGCGGGGTCAGCTCGAGCGCCCGGAGTCGCTGTCCACGCGGCGGATAGACCAGCTTGCCTGCCGCCTCTTCCTGGCTCAGCCAGCCGCCCAGGCGCCGCGCCTCGGGCGTCTGCAGCACGGGCGCCAGCGCTGCACGCCAGCTTTCGGGAACGCTTTCGCTCATCGGCGGGCAAGCTAGGCCGGCGCAGAAGCTGCCGCCAGCCGCCCCTTTCCCTCTATCCCCAATGCGCCTAAGGCCCCGCCAATGGCAGTCCATTTCCATGAAGAAGACTTGCCCGCCGGCGTCCTCGCGCCCGGGCCGGTCGCCGTCGATACCGAGACCATGGGCCTCGTCACGCCGCGCGATCGGCTCTGCGTGGTGCAGATCAGCGACGGGCAGGGTGACGAGCACCTCGTGCGGTTTGCCGTCGGCAGCCGCTACGAAGCTCCGAATCTCAAGGCGGTCCTCGCCGATCCGGCGCGAGTGAAGCTCTATCACTTCGCCCGCTTCGACTTGGCCGCGATCGAATATTACCTCGGCGTCGTCGCCGCGCCGGTGTTCTGCACCAAGATCGCCAGCAAGCTGACGCGGACCTACACCGACCGCCACGGTCTCAAGGACATCGTGCGCGAACTGCTCGGCGAGGAAATCTCCAAGCAGCAGCAGTCGAGCGACTGGGGTGCGCCTGAGTTGAACGAGGCGCAGCGCGAATACGCCGCATCGGACGTGCGCTACCTCCACCGCATGGTTGCGATCTTCGAACAGAGGCTCGCACGCGAAGGACGCACCGCGATGGCGCAGGCTTGCTTCGATTTCCTCCCCGTTCGCGCGCGGCTCGACCTCGCTGGCTGGGCCGACCGCGACATTTTCTCCCACGCTGATTGAAGGGGCGGCGGCGCTCCGGAGCGACCATGAGCCAGCAGGCCGACCAGATCCGCAACCGCCGCCGGGCTTTTGCCTTTCCGGGCGGCCGGCTCGACAAGGCGGTCAAGCTCCTCGCGGTGCTGCTCCCGGCGCTAGTCGGCGCGATTGCCGCGGCCATGCTGATCGCGCCGCTTGGCCCCCGCGGCGAAGTCAGCTTTCTGCTCGACCGCAACAAAGTCGATACTGCCTCCGAACGCCTGCGCGTCGATGACGCGATGTACCGCGGCCGGGACAACGCCGGGCGGCCATTCTCGGTGACCGCGGGCGATGCCGTGCAGCGCAGCGCCAGCGTACCCGTGGTGCAACTGTCGGATCTCACGGCCCGCATGCTGCTTTCCAGCGGCCCCGCCGTGCTTGCCGCGCCGGCCGGGCGTTACCAGATTCAGGATCAACAGCTCACGGTCGACGGCATCGTCCGCTTCGCCACCGCCGATGGCTACCGAATGACCGTCAACAACGTGTCGGTCGACCTTCCGGCTCGCACCGTCGTGGGCTCGGGCGGGGTTCAAGGAGCAGTTCCGGCCGGCACCTTTTCTGCCAACTCGATCGAAGCCGATCTCGAAGCCCGCATCGTTGCGCTTCAGGGCAATGCCCGGCTGCGCATGGTGCCCGGCCAGATGAGAGCACCATGAGCATGGCTTTTCCCGCCCTTCTTCTGACACTAGGATCGCGCCGATGACCGACCGCCCCGCCTCGCTCGCCCGCACGGCTTCCCGTTCGTTCGGCGCCGCTTTCGTCGCCGTGTCGATCGCCGCTCTCGGCCTGTCCTCGTTCGCCGGCGCGCAGACGATCGCCGGGTTCAATTCGAACCAGCCGGTCAACTATGCCGCCGATCGCATCGAACTGCAGGACCGTCAGAGCCGGGTGGTGCTTTCGGGCAACGTGGTGATCGATCAGGGCGATCTGCGCCTGACGGCTGGACGCACCACCGTATCCTACACCAACCAGGGATCGCTGCGCATCCAGCGCATTGACGCGACCGGCGGTGTCACTGTGACCCGCGGCAGCGAATCGGCGCGCGGCGCGGCGGGCGTCTACGACTTCAACCGCCGCGTCATCGTTCTGTCGGGCGGGGTCGCCCTGCGCCGAGGTACCGACACTCTCAACGGGGGCCGGCTGACGATGGACCTCAACTCGGGCCTCTCCAGCGTCGACGGCACCGGCGCCACCGGCCCTCAAGGCGGCCGCGTCACCGGCTCGTTCTCCGTCCCGGAGAACTGAGCGGGGGCGTCAGTCGCGCAGGAAGATCTCCTCGATCGCCAATCCGAACAGGTCGGCGATGCGGAAGGCCAACGGCAGCGACGGATCGTACTTGCCGGTCTCGATCGCGTTGACGCTCTGCCGTGAGACGTCGAGGCGCTGGGCGAGATCCTGTTGGCTCCAGCCTCGCTCGGCGCGCAAGGCTCTAAGGCGGTTCTTCATTGAGCTCGGCGCGCCAGCCAGAAGTTGCCGGCGCCGAGGCCGATCGCCCAAACCGGAAAGACCCACCAGGCCAAGAGGCCGGGGAGCAAGCCGAAGGTCTCGAAGAAGCCCCAGACGGTTCCAAGGACCAGGACAAAGCCCAGCCCGATAAGCGCCGCACTCGTGGCCCGGTGACGAAGATACTCGTCCGTCTCCTCCTGAAGATAGCGCACCATCACCACGATCATCGCCACGGCCGGAAGGATTGCCACCACCGCCAGGCCTGAGGTTGCGGCGGGGCCGGGCCGGTACTGATCGAAAACGTGAACGACGGAGAGGAATGCGGCCATGTAGCAGAAGCCAGCGAGGCCGAGGCGCCGATTGTATCGGGCAAGGGCCGGGCTCGAATAGCCGCGCTTGCCCAGCATCCTTGCCTGGGCAATCCACATGGGCGGAACCAGGACCAGCGGTACGAACATGATCCAGAGGCGCGCACTCCCCTGCACAACGCCGGAAATGTTCAACGCCGCGGCGCAGCCCGTGGCGGCTACGAAGACCGCGGCCCAGCCATGGTAGCTCAGCCCCCACACTTTGGCCGGATCGGTATCGTTCTGGTGCATGCCGCTTCCCCCCTACCTTGTGTCAAGGCGGCTTGACACTCCAGACGCTGAAAGTCAAGTGTGCTTGACATAGGGCGATATGGCTCTTGAGGAAGGCGGTGGTGACGGACGTGCTGGTATGTTATGATCGCCGAATGGCCATCGCGACGACCACTATGACTACTACCCAACTCCTCCGGGGGCTGTCGGTCGCGCGTTGAGTTGGGCCGCCGCTACCCGTTTCGGGTGGTGCGGCTTCCTCCTGAAACCGGTTTTCTCCGCCAAGCCGCCTCTTCCGGCAGGCCTCGCCATGTGCCAAGGCCGCGCCGAACAGGTATGACAGACTGGCTATGACCGAGATGCTCAAGATCAGCCTTCCCGACGGCTCCGTGCGTGAGATGCCGGCCGGCTCGACTCCGGCCGATGTCGCTGCGGCGATCGGACCGGGGCTGGCGAAGGCTGCGCTCGCCGCGCGAGTCGATGGCGAACTGCGCGACCTCGCGCGCCCGTTCGAAGGCGACGCCGAACTCGCCCTCGTCACCGCGCGCGACGAGGCCGAGGCGCTCGAGCTGGCCCGTCACGACTATGCCCACGTGCTCGCCGAAGCGGTCCAGGCGCTCTGGCCCGACACGCAGATCACCTTCGGTCCGGCGACCGAGGACGGTTTCTACTATGACTTCGCTCCCGGCGAGCGCGGGCCGTTCGGTGAGGACGATCTCCCGGTGATCGAAGCCAAGATGCGCGAGATCATCGCCGCCGACAAACCGCTGACCCGCGAAGTCTGGACGCGCGACCAGCTGATTTCCTGGTTCGAGCAGCAGGGCGAGCGCTTCAAGGCCGAATGGGCGGCCGAACTGCCCGAGGACGAGGAACTGACGATCTACCGCTCCGGTGAGTGGCTCGACATGTGCCGCGGGCCCCACTTGCCCACTACCGGAAAGCTCGATCCCGCCGCGTTCAAGCTCACCCGCGTTGCCGGCGCCTATTGGCGCGGCGATCAACGCAACGCGATGCTGAGCCGCATCTACGGCACCGGCTGGCTCAACAAGAAGCAGCTCGACGCGCACCTGTTGCGCCTCGAGGAAGCCGCCAAGCGCGACCACCGCAAGCTTGGGGCGGAGATGGACTTGTTCCACCTGCAGCAGGAAGCCCACGGCTCGGTGTTCTGGCACCCTAAGGGCTATCTGATCTGGCGGGAGCTCGAAGCCTACATGCGCCGCGCGATTGACGGCGCCGGCTACCAGGAGGTCAAGACCCCCCAGGTCATGGACGCGCGCCAGTGGGAGCAGTCCGGTCACTGGGGCAAGTACCGCGAGAACATGTTCGTCATCCCCGACGAAGTGCCCAACG
>CAYTPY010000106.1:0-2165 GCA_964439725.1 uncultured Erythrobacter sp.
CCGGGCCGATCAGCTCGGCCAGCCGGCTCTCGGTGGTCATGTGGATGTCTTCGAGTGACCAGTCCTCCGGCACCCCGTCGCGCTCGTACTCCGCGGCGACTTGGTCGAGCCCTTCGGCGATCACCTGGGCATCCTCCACCGAAACGATGGCTTTTGCGCCGAGCATCGCCACGTGAGCCTTGCTCGCCGCAATGTCCTGCCGCCACAGCGCCTTGTCGAACGGGATCGAGGCGTTAATCTCGCGCATGATCGCGCTCGGCCCTTCGGCAAAGCGCCCGCCCCACATCTGGTTGGAGCCCTGAATGCCCCGATTGCCCTTGGTTTCGCTCACGTGCGCCTTCGCCCTCGCTTTGGCCGGGTGCGATAGGGAAAGCGCCGAACCGGCGCAACCGGCAGGCGAAGTCGCCGAAGCGGCGGAGGAGCTTACCGGCAAAGTGGACCGCAGCTTCACCGGAGAGGTCATGCCCGCGGTGCAGCTCACCGATCCCGAAGGTCAGACTCTCGACACCGCCTCGCTGCGCGGCAAACCGGTGCTAGTGAATCTCTGGGCTACCTGGTGCGTGCCCTGCGTCACCGAGATGCCGCTGCTCAACGATCTCGCTGCCCAGCTGGGCGACGATGTGCTGGTCCTGACGGTGAGCGAAGATTTCCAGGGAGCCGAGAAGGTCGTGCCGTTTTTCGCCGAGCGCAACCTGGACAATCTACCGCAGTGGATGGACCCGGAAAACGAACTGGCGATGGCCTACGGTGGCGGCACGGGGCTGCCGCTGACCGTCCTCTACGATGTGGATGGTCAGGAGGTCTGGCGCGTGCTCGGCGGCTACGACTGGTCGAGCGCCGAAGCGCGCGAGCTGGTAGCGGAGGCCGCCGCGACATGACCAGCCAGCTCGAGCTCGACCGGCGGCGGATGCTAGGTGGTGTGGCGCTCGGGCTGGGCGGGGTTATGTTGGCCGCGTGCGGCCGCGCCGGCGCGCAAGTGGGCGCCCACGCGTGCGTCGCCACGCCGCGCGAGATCAAGGGGCCTTTCCCCGCCGACGGCACCAACGGCCGGCCACGTCCGATCAACGTGCTGGCGATGGACGGTGTCGTGCGCCGCGACATCCGCTCCAGCTTCGCCGGAATGAACGGCCGCGCCGATGGTGCCCAGCTCGAACTCGAGTTACGCCTAGTGCGCGAGGGCGTGAACTGCGATCCGCTCCCTGCCTACGCGGTCTATCTGTGGCAGAACGATGCCGCCGGCGCCTACTCGCTCTACAACCTGCCGAAAGAGAACTATCTGCGCGGGCTGCAAGCGGCCGATGGCGATGGCCGCCTCGGCTTCACCGCCGTAGTCCCCGGCTGCTACGGCGGCCGCTATCCGCACTGCCACTTCGAAGTGTTCGAAAGCGCCGAAGCGGCCTTGTCTGGGGCCGCCCCGCTCCTGGTCTCGCAACTCGCCTATCCGGACTCCGAATGCCGCGAGATCTACCGGACGGACGCGCGCTACGGCGACAGCCTGCGCAACCTCGACCGTACGCCGCTCGACCGGGACTTCGTCTTCGCCGATTCCGACGCAGCGGGGCGCGCCCGTCAGACGGTGGTGCTGACCGGAGACCCCGCCTCAGGCTACCGCGGCGCCGCCACGGTAGCCCTCGCCTGAGCCGGCTCCGCTACCAGCGGAACCGTGCGGTCGCGCCGTAAGTCCGCGGATCGTTCGGATAGCCTGAGATACCGCGCGGCTGCGCTGGCGTGTCGAAGATCACGCCCACGTCGCGCCGATCGAGCAGGTTGCGGCCCCAGACCGACAGCGTCAGTCCATTGTTCATCTCGTACGATAGCGAGGCTGTCAGGTCCTTAACCTCGCGAGTGAACGGCAGCGCCGCAGTGATCGCTGGCGCTGCGTCGGCAATCGTGCCGTCCGGATTATAGACGATGAAGTTCGGCAGCCCTTCAACCAGTTGCGTCTCGTCCTGCCACAGGAATGAGATCCGCGGCACGATCGCTCCATTGCCGACTTCCGCCTCGTACTGAGCGCCGATCAACACAGTCCATTCGGGGATGCCGGCCGGCCGCGTACCCGACAGATCGCCGACCGCCGAGATCTCGAAGCTGTCGTACTTTGGGTCGAGCCAAGTGACGCCGAAGTTCAGCGTCAGCGCGTCGAAGAGCGTTGCCGTGCTCTCGAA
>CAYTPY010000106.1:2265-6268 GCA_964439725.1 uncultured Erythrobacter sp.
TTGATCGCGTTGCTGACGTCGTAAGCCAACCGGATCGTGTAGGCGAAGTCGTCGTCCTTGATCCGGCCGTCCTCGACCGCGTTCGGCACGTCGAGGAACGGCGGCATGAACTGCAGCGCGCGAAGCTGCGCCAGCGGATTGGCCAGTGGGTTGTTCGCGTTCGCTGCCGCAAATGCCCCGACGGCGGAGGAGATCGCGCCGAAAGCGGCGGGATTGGTGGCAGCAAAGGCACCGATCTCAGCAGCCGTTGCCTGCCGGCCCAGTCCTGCCGCCGTTCCGACCTGCTGCGCCAAACCACCTTGGAACAGCAACGTCTGGCGGAAGCCGGCGTACTGCGGCGCGTTGAAATCGATACGGGAGAACACGTCGCTCGATTCCGCCGCGGCGACGAACGTCTTGCTGTCGTGCGTGTAGTTGCCGCCCAGCGTCAGCACGAGGCCCTCGACGATCTCGAAGTCAACTTGCCCGAATAGCGAGATGGCCTCGCTCTGCAGCGTATAACGCTCGTCGAAGCCCTGCCCGGCGGCGAGGAACCGTCCGGCATAGCTGGTCCCGTCGGCCGCGCCGAACGCCGCTTCCAACGCCGGCAGGCTGAGCGCGCCGCTCGAAAGCTGCTGCACCAGCAGGTTGGCATAGGGCCGGAACTGGGTGCCGTAGATCAGCTCATTACGCTGATCGATGTCCTCGCTGATGTAGAAGGCGCCGAGCAGCAGGTCGATCCGGTCGCCGAGCTGCCCGGCAAGCCTCAGCTCCTGCGTGAACGTGCTGATGCTGAGATCCTGGAAGTTCGGGTAGATCAGGTCGGCGCTGGTGAAGTCCGAGTCCTGGGAAGTGATGGAGTCGGTTTCGCGGAACGCGGTGATCGAAGTGACGGTGAAGCTGTCGGTCAGATCGATGTCGATCTGACCCGAGAGGCCGTAGTTCTCGATATCGTTCGTCGAATTGAAGTTGTTGTAGACCACGCCATCGAAGCGGTCGGTCGGAGCATTGACTTGCCCCCCCAGCGCGCGGATCGCCGGCGTTGCCAAGCCGTCCTGCATGTTGACCACCGCGCAGCAGTTCTCGTCGATCGCGTCGTAGTCGCCGATGATTCGCATCCGGAAACCGTTGCCCGGATCGACCAGCAATTGGCCGCGCGTAAACCAGCGGTCGCGCTCGTTGGTCCCGTCCCCTGTGCCGACATCGCGGAAGAAGCCGTCGCGCTTGTTGAGCCCTCCGGTCAGACTGATCGCCAGCGCATCGGCTACAGGCCCGGTGACATGACCCTTGAGGACGAGCTGGTCATAGTTGCCGTAAGTCGCTTCCGCCGAGCCGCCGAATTCGAACTGCGGCTCCTGCGTGGCAATCGAAATGACACCGGCCGAGGCGTTCTTGCCGAACAGCGTCGACTGCGGCCCGCGCAGCACTTCGATGCGCTGCACGTCGGGCAGGTCGGTGATCTGCGAAGCGGTGCGCGAGCGATAGACGTTGTCGACGAACACACCCACCGACGGCTCGATGCCCGCATTATTGGCGCCGTTGCCGAAGCCGCGGATGAAGAAGTTGGTGTTGGCCGTGCTCTGCCGCTGCCCGACGCTGAGCGAGGGGACCACGGTCTGCAAATCGCGCAGGTCGCGGATCTGCGCGCGCTCGATCGTCTCAGCCGTCGTGACCGACACCGCCACTGGCGTGTCCTGCAGCGTCCGCTCGCGTTTGGTGGCGGTGACGAGGATGGAGTTGCCGGCACTGATGTCCGCGCTGCCGGTTTCTTCGCCAGATTGCGCCTGGACGGCAGCGTCGCTGTCTTGCGCGAAAGCAGCGACCGGTATGCACAAGTTGGCGGAAACTGATCCAGCCAACAGCAGGCCGCGCACAAAACCGGCTCTGCCCGCACAGACCTCAAGCATGCTTTGCTCCTCTCCCCCCGCCCCCGCAGCCTATGGCTTGCGAGAAAAAAGCGGTTGTCCTTCGGGTGATAGGCAGCGAGTTTGACGGGCACAATCGGCGCTGCCTTGGCTGCCAACAAGTAAAATGGCGCCTGTGACCATGCTGCCACGCCAGCCCATCTGCCCCGAAAGCAGGCCATTGCCGCTGAACCGCGCAAGCCTTAGGGGGCCAAGATGGACATTGCCGATTTGCGCGTCGCCCTGTTCAGCGGGAACTACAATTACGTCCGCGACGGCGCCAACCAGGCCTTGAATCGACTTGCCGATTACCTGCTCAGGCAGGGCGCGGCTCTGCGCGTCTATGCCCCGAAGGTAGAATCGCCAGCCTTCCCGCCCACGGGGGACCTTGTCGGCATCCCCGCTGTGCCGATCCCGTTCCGCCGCGAGTATCGCTTCCCGCTCGGTCTGTGGGGAGCAGCGAAGGACGACTTGGCGGCGTTCCGGCCCAACGTGATTCACGTTTCATCGCCCGACCCGACCGCTCATGCTGCGCTCCGCTGGGCGGAAGAGCGGAAGCTCCCGATCCTCGCTTCGGTCCACACCCGCTTCGACACTTATCCTCGGTATTACGGCATGGCTTTCGCCGAGCCGTGGCTGGAGCGGACGATGCGGCGTTTCTATCGGCGCTGCGACGCGCTGGTCGCCCCGTCGGAGAGCATGGCCGAGGTGCTTCGCGCGCAAGGCATGAACGACGACATCGGCATCTGGTCGCGCGGCGTCGATCGGACGATCTTCGACCCTTCGCACCGCGACCTAGCTTGGCGCCGCTCACTTGGCATCGCGGACGACGACGTGGCGGTAGGCTTCCTCGGGCGTCTTGTGATGGAAAAGGGCCTCGACGTCTTTTCGGATACGATGATGCTGCTCCGTCAGCGCGGCATCGCGCATAAAGTCCTGGTCGTCGGCGAGGGTCCGGCCCGCGGCTGGTTCGCCGAGCGGGTGCCCGAGGCGGTCTTCACCGGCATGCTGACTCACGCCGAGCTCGGTCGCGCCGTCGCGAGTATGGACATGCTGCTCAACCCATCGGTGACCGAGACGTTCGGCAACGTCACCCTTGAGGCCATGGCCTCGGGCGTCCCGGTCATCGCCGCGCGCGCCACCGGCAGCACCAGCTTGGTGAGCGAAGGGCAGACCGGCCGTCTGGTCGAGCCAGGCAACGTCCCCGCCTTCGCCGACGCCGTAGCCGCCTATGCGACCGACCCAGCGCGACGCGCAGCCCACGGCGCCGCCGGCGAGGAACGCAGCCGTGCCTATTCGTGGGACGCGATCAACGGCGCCGTCGCCGACGTTTACACTCGTCTCGTCAACGCTAAGCCGCGTTAGCCTAGGCCCTCCCGCTCTGGGCGCGAGCCGCACCGCCACGGGAAAGAAGCTCGCGACATTTCGTTCAAGCGCCTATTGGCAGCCGATGGCCGATCTGTTCGCCGATGACCTGCCCCCCGCGCCGCCACCCGAAGAGCCTGGTGCCGATGCGCCGCTTGCCGACCGGCTGCGCCCCCGCTCGCTGGGCGAAGTAATCGGGCAGGAGCACCTCACCGGCCCTGAAGGCGCGATCGGCCGCATGGTGGCCGCTGGCAAGCTTTCCAGCATGGTCCTGTGGGGTCCGCCCGGCACCGGCAAGACCAGCATCGCCCGCCTGCTCGCCGATGCGGTCGGCATGCGCTTTGCGGCGATCAGCGCGGTATTCTCGGGCGTCGCCGATCTCAAGAAAGTGTTCGCCGACGCGGAAACCGCCCGCAAGGCGGGCCAGCGCACGCTGTTGTTCGTGGACGAGATCCACCGCTTCAACCGTGCGCAGCAGGACGGCTTTCTGCCCTATGTGGAGCGCGGCACCGTTACCCTCGTCGGCGCCACGACCGAGAACCCCAGCTTCGAGCTCAACGCGGCGCTGCTCAGCCGCGCCCAGGTGCTGATCCTGCACCGCCTCAATGCAGAGGCGCTCGGCAAGCTGCTCGACCGCGCCGAAGCGCTCGAAGGCCCGCTTCCGCTCACGGCCGAGGCGCGTGAAGCGCTGATCGCATCGGCCGACGGCGACGGCCGCTTCCTGCTCAACCAGGCGGAAACGCTGTACAGCGCCC
>CAYTPY010000107.1:0-6268 GCA_964439725.1 uncultured Erythrobacter sp.
CCCCAGCAACCGATCATCGCTGCCGGCAGCGGCCAGCCGATCCTGGTCGGCGGCTCGGGCGGGTTCGGTGGCGGCTTTGGCGGCGGATTTTTCGGCGGGTTCTTCGGCGGCAGCAGCGGCGGGGGCGCGACCAAAGTCGAGATCGTGATCGATAACGACAACTCGTCGACCGGAAGTTCGACCTCGACCAGCGGGGGCTCCACTTCCACCTCCACGGGCGGAAGCTCGACTTCGACCGGTGGAAGCTCGACCTCGACATCCACGGGCGGAAGCTCCACCTCGACATCGACGGGCGGCAGTTCGACGTCGACCAGCTCGGGCAACGTGACGAGCACCACGTCGAGCTCCGGTAACGTGTCGACGAGCACGTCCACCTCAGGCAACATCACCTCGAGCACTTCGAGTTCGACCAGCTCGTCGACCTCCACCAGTTCGTCGACGTCTTCCTCGACATCGTCCTCCACCAGTTCAAGCACGAGTTCCTCGACGAGCGGGAGCACCTCCGGCTGTCACAAATGCACGAGCAGCGGGTCCAGCTCCGGCGTCGAAGTGCCCGAGCCGTCGATGGTCTTGCTGTTCGGTGCCGGTGCCGCCGCTGTCTTCGCGCGCCGCCGCAAAAAGGGGCTCGCTCAGGCCGATTAACTCAGCCGAGAATCCTTCACAGCGGGGTCGGAGGGCGGTTCTGGGGGGGGAACCGCCCTTCTTCGTGTCTACTTCCGGTTATCGGCGGGCTCCTGCGGTGACAGGAGCCCTATCGAAGCCTCAGGCCGCGAGCTTGCGCAGCACGTAGTGGAGAATGCCGCCGTTGCGGTAGTACTCCAACTCGTTCGCGGTATCGATCCGGCACTTGGCGGTGAAGGTGAAAGTCTCGCCCGAAGGCCGCGTCACTTCCACTGCGACGTCCTGCGCAGGCTTGAGATCGGCCAGGCCGAGGATCGTAAACTGGTCCTCACCCGTCAGACCGAGCGAGCGCCGCGTGTCCTTGCCGGTGAACTGCAGCGGCAGCACGCCCATGCCGACCAGGTTCGAGCGGTGGATGCGCTCGAAGCTCTCGACGATCACCGCCCGCACGCCGAGCAGGTTTGTACCCTTGGCCGCCCAGTCGCGGCTCGAGCCGGTGCCGTATTCCTTGCCGGCGATGACGACGAGCGGCGTGCCCTCTTCCTTGTGCTTCATCGCCGCGTCGTAGATCGCCATGGTCTCGCCGCCGTATTGGGTCATCCCGCCTTCGACACTGGGGACCATCTCGTTGCGGATGCGGATGTTGGCGAAAGTGCCGCGCATCATCACTTCGTGGTTGCCGCGGCGGCTGCCGTAGGAGTTGAAGTCCTTCCGCTCGACCTGGTGCTCGAGCAGGTAACGGCCGGCCGGGCTGTCCGCCTTGATCGAGCCGGCGGGGCTGATGTGATCGGTCGTGACCGAGTCGCCCAGGATCGCCAGCGGCTTCGCGCCGACGATGTCGGTGACCGGAACCGGGGTCATCGTCATATCTTCGAAGTACGGCGGGTTGGCGACGTAGGTGCTGCCCGCACGCCACTGGTAGGTATCGGAGCCGACCACGTCGATCTTCTGCCAGTGCTCGTCGCCCTTGTAGACGTCGGCGTAACGCGTTTCGAACATCGTACGGTCGATGTTGCCGGAACGAATCTCCGCAATCTCGTTGTTGGTCGGCCAAAGGTCCTTCAGATAGACCGGCTGACCGTCGTTGCCGGTGCCGATCGGGCTGGCGACGATATCCTCGGTTACCGTGCCCTTCAACGCGTAGGCCACCACCAGCGGCGGGCTGGCGAGGAAGTTGGCGCGCACGTCGGGGCTGACCCGGCCTTCGAAGTTGCGGTTGCCCGAGAGTACCGATGCGGCAACGATATCGTTGCCGTTGATCGCCTTGCTGATGGGTTCCGCCAGTGGGCCCGAGTTGCCGATGCAGGTGGTGCAGCCATAGCCGACCAGGTCGAAGCCGAGCGCATCGAGGTGCGTCTGAAGCCCCGCCTTGATCAGGTAGTCGGTCACCACCTGGCTGCCCGGCGCGAGGCTGGTCTTGACCCATGGCTTGGGCTTCAATCCCTTCTCGTTCGCCTTCTTGGCAACGAGGCCGGCGGCGATCAGCACGTCGGGGTTCGACGTGTTGGTGCAGCTGGTGATTGCAGCGATGACGACGTCGCCGTCGCCGATGTCGTGGTTCGCTCCGTCGACCGCAACGCGCTTGGCCGACGACTTGCCGTAGACCGTACGGAGCTCTTCGTTGAACAAGTCGTCCACTTCGGGAAGCGCGACTTTGTCCTGAGGACGCTTGGGGCCAGCGAGCGAGGGAACGACGCTGGCGAGATCGAGCTCCAGCGTGTCGGTGAACACCGGCTCAGGCGCATTGGGTTCGAGCCAGAAGCCCTGCTCCTTAGCATAAGCTTCGACGAGCGCGATCTGGCTTTCGTCGCGGCCCGTCAGGCGCAGGTAATCGAGCGTCTTGTCGTCTATGCCGAAGAAGCCGCACGTCGCTCCGTACTCGGGCGCCATGTTCGCCAGCGTCGCGCGATCGGCAAGGCTTAGCGAAGCCAGGCCCGGGCCGAAGTATTCGACGAAGCGCCCGACCACGCCGCGCTCGCGCAGCATCTGGGTGCAAGTCAGCACCAGGTCGGTGGCGGTCACCCCTTCGGCCAGCTTGCCGGTCATCTTGAAGCCGACAACTTCGGGGATCAGCATGGAGACGGGCTGGCCGAGCATTGCCGCTTCGGCCTCGATCCCGCCAACGCCCCAGCCCAGCACGCCGAGGCCGTTGACCATCGTCGTGTGGCTGTCGGTGCCGACGCAGGTGTCAGGATAAGCCACCGTTTCGCCGCCTTGATCCTCGCTGGTCCACACGCATTGGGCGATGTGCTCCAGGTTCACCTGGTGGCAGATGCCGGTGCCCGGAGGCACGGCCTTGAAGTTGGCCAGGCTCTTCGATCCCCACTTGAGGAAGTCGTAGCGCTCCAGGTTGCGCTCGTACTCAAGCTCCACGTTCTTCTCGAACGCCTTGGGGTGGCCGAACTCGTCGACCATGACCGAGTGGTCGATGACCAGGTGCACTGGCACCAGCGGATTGATCTTGGAGGTATCGCCGCCGAGCTTGGCGATCGCATCGCGCATCGCCGCAAGGTCGACCACGCAGGGAACGCCGGTGAAGTCCTGCAACAGAACGCGCCCCGGCCGGTACTGGATCTCCTTCCCGGTCACCGGGTTCTTCTGCCAGTCGGCGATCGCCTGGATGTCACCGACCGAGACGGTGAACCCGGCATCCTCGAAGCGCAGCAGGTTCTCCAGCAGGACCTTCATGCTGAACGGCAGGCGGCTGACATCGCCGATCTTTTCGGCCGCTTTCTTCAGCGAATAATAAGCGTAAGTCTTGCCACCCACATCCATCGTGCTGCGGGTATCGAGCGAGTTCTTGCCGACCTGGGTCATGGGCGAGCGGGCCTCCTGAGTGTGCTGCTCCGGCCGCGCGGCTCGTGAGAGGAGGCCGGATTTGTGCTGGCGCTTGCGCGTTCGGAGCCGCTAGGTCAAGCCGGACCGACCCGATTGAGCGAACCGAACGAGCACGATGCCCCTGGGACATTCGAGACCGCGGCAGCAGCCGCTGCATGTATTCTGGATGGCGCTCGCCCTGGCTTTTGCGGCTTTCTTTGGCGCGGCAGCCGGGCTGCTGTGGCACGCGAGCGGAATTGGCAAAGAGAACCCGGCTGAGGAAGCCGCTGCCGAGGAAGCGGATGAGGAACCCGCGGCACCGACTCCGAGCCCGGCGCCCAACGCCGCCTAGACCGCGGTCAGCTCCGGCCGCTTGCGCGGTGCGGCGATCCAGCACCCGGCAACGATCAGCCCGGCGCCGAGCAGGACCGGCAGGCGCAGCCCTTCAGAAAACAACAGCCACCCGAACAGCGCCGCCCACAGGAAACCAGAATATTCGAGCGGCACCAGCGCCTGGGCTTCGGCGCGGGCGTAGGACCAGGCGAACAGCATGGAAGCGACGACCGCCAGCACCGCTGCCCCGGCGATCACCGGCCAGGTCTCGCGGCCGGGCATCTCGAACAGGAAGGGCGCCCCCACGGCCAGGACCAGACCGACGATCCCGGTCTGGAACGTGGCGACTTCCACCGGGCGGGCGAGCAACGACTGCTGCCGCTGCAAGATCAGGTTCCAGGCGTAGAGCACGGAAGAAAGCAGGATCGAGGCGGTGCCCCATCCGGCCTCGGCATGGCGGCCCTCCTGCACCGAACCCCCGAGCAGGATCACGACGACGCCGCCCAGGCCCAGCAGCGATGCGGCCAAGGCCCGCGGCGCGATGCGCTCGCCGAGCAGGACCGCCGCCAGGTAGAGCGCGATCAGCGGCGCCACGAAAGCGAGCGCAATGCCTTCGGCAAGCGGCACGCGGGCAAGCCCCCAGAAGAACGTGAACGCCATCGCCGCCGCGACCACGCCGCGGGTGATATGGATTCGCATCGTCCGCGGCGCCGGCCACGCCGGTCGCATCGAAAGATAGATCGGAGCGATCAGCACCAGACCGATGCCGCTGCGCAGCAGCAGCGCGCTGTAGGCGCCAACGGCGATGGCCGCGCCCTTCATCAGCGCGTCCATCAGCGAGAACAGCCCCACGGCCGCAAGAACTACGGCGTACGGGAGAACCGGATGGTCGCGTTTCATCTCGGCCGCTCTACGGGTTCCTCCGCGGCGGGCAATCCACGCTGGCGCCCGATTCAGCGGGCAGACAGGCGAGCGGCTTGATAGGCGCCGACGAACCAGGCAGAATCCAGGTCGCTACGGCCCTGGCGGCCGCCTGCATACAAGGCACGACAACCGAAATGACCTTTACCTTGCGCACCACGCTCTTGGCCGGACTGGCCGCCACGCTGACGCTGCCGTTGGCGGCGCAGGGCTTGCAACCGCAGCCCGTGCTCGAGGAGGACGCGGTCCCGGTCACCGCGCCTGTGATCCAGCCCCTGACGCTGCCGCCGGCCCCGCAATATCCTTCGGTCATGCAATGGCCGGTGGCGCATGCGCAGCGGCTGCTGACGGTCATCGAGTCGATCGACAGCGAGGGATTGATCCCGGCGGATTACCGCCCAGGCGCGCTGCGATCGGCAATCGAGATGGGGCAGGGGCGCGAACTCGATGCCCTGGCCAGCCAGATGTTCACCTGGCTGGTCGAGGACATGCGCGACGGTCGCACCCCCATGGAAGCGCGGCGGCAGTGGTTCGTAGTCGATCCCGACCCCGACGTGCTGCCGACCGGCAAGCTGATGACACAGGCTCTGGCTACGGGTGACATCGCCGGCATCCTGAATTCGGTTCTTCCGACGCATCCCGACTACGCCGCGCTGCGCGACGAGCTTGCGGCGACCCCGGCTTCCAATGCCAAGCGGCGGGCGCTGATCCGCGCCAACATGGATCGCTGGCGGTGGCTGCAACGCGACCTCGGCGGGCAGTACTTGCTGACCAACGTGCCCGAATTCCAGCTTCGGCTGACCGTCAACAACAACATCATCCGCACCTACAAGACGATCGTCGGCAAGCCCGGCCGCACCGCGACGCCGCAACTGGTGGAGACGATCGAAGGCGTCATCTTCAACCCGAACTGGACGGTGCCGCAGTCGATCGTGAAGGGCGAAGGCCTTGGCGCGCGCGTGCTCAACAACCCGTCTTGGGCGCGGGCCAACGGCTACACCGCAACTCGAGGCGCGAACGGGTACGTCAGCGTCGTCCAGGCCCCCGGGCCGGGCAATTCGCTCGGCATGATGAAGATCGACATGCCGAACCCGCACGCGATCTTCCTGCACGATACGCCGGCGCGCAACTTGTTCGCGAACGACAACCGGGCGCTCAGCCACGGCTGCATTCGCGTCGAGCGAGCGCTTGAGCTGGCAATGACGGTGGCGATCCTCGGCCAGGGCGCGTCGCGCGACGAGGCCGTATCGATCTCCACCTCGGGCAAGTACACCCGCGTGCCGGTGGTGAAGACCATGCCGGTCTATATCACCTACTTCACGATGGCCCGTAACATCGACGGCGAGCTCAAGACCTTCAGCGACCTCTACGGCCGCGATGCGCCGGTCCTGGCGAGCTTCGAGCAACCGCGCGTCGGCAACCGGGCGCGGGTGACCAGCGAAGAGGTAATCGAGATCGTCGACGACCTGCAGACGTCCTGATCGCCGCAGCCGGAGCGGCGGCCCAGCCGTCTAGTACTGCCTAGTCCGCCCAGTAGAGCGCGTTCGGATTGTCGACGAGCAGCTTGCGCTGCAGC
>CAYTPY010000108.1:0-6267 GCA_964439725.1 uncultured Erythrobacter sp.
ACGGGATCGTCTGGATCGGGCCCAAGCCCGAGCACATCCGCACGATGGGCGACAAAGTCGAAGCGAAGCGGACGGCCGGCGCGCTCGGGCTGCCGCTGGTGCCGGGTTCCGACGGGGCAGTGTCCGATTCCGCGGTCGCGGCAAAGATTGCCGAGGAAATCGGCTATCCGGTGATCATCAAGGCGGCCTCGGGCGGCGGCGGGCGCGGGATGAAAGTCTGCAACAGCCCGGCCGAGCTCGACACGCTGATGAAGCAGGCCGGCAACGAGGCCAAAGCGGCATTTGGCGACGACACCGTCTATCTTGAGAAGTACCTGGGCAATCCGCGGCACATCGAGTTCCAGGTGTTCGGCGACGGCAACGGCAACGCCGTCCACCTCGGCGAGCGCGACTGCTCGCTGCAGCGCCGGCACCAGAAAGTCCTGGAAGAGGCACCTTCCCCGGTCATCACGGCAGAAGACCGCGACCGCATGGGCGGCATCGTGGCCAAGGCCATGGCCGACATGGGTTATCGCGGCGCCGGGACCATCGAGTTCCTGTGGGAGAACGGCGAGTTCTACTTCATCGAGATGAATACCCGGCTGCAGGTCGAGCACCCGGTGACCGAGATGATCACCGGCGTCGACCTGGTGCGCGAGCAGATTCGCGTCGCCGAAGGCAAGCCGCTGTCGGTCACGCAGGACGAGATCGAGTTCAAAGGCCACGCGATCGAGTGCCGCATCAACGCGGAAGATCCCTGGACTTTCACCCCGAGCCCCGGGCTGGTGACCGCCTATCACGCCGCTGGCGGCATGCACGTGCGGGTCGATAGCGGACTCTACGCCGGGTACCGCATACCGCCCTATTACGATTCGATGATCGCCAAGCTGATCGTCTACGGCCGCACCCGTGAGGGCTGCATCATGCGCCTGCGCCGTGCGTTGGAAGAGATGGTCGTAGACGGAGTGAGGACTTCGATCCCGCTTCACCAGCAGCTGCTGCGCGAGCCGGACGTGCTGAACGGCGACTATTCGATCAAGTGGCTCGAGGAGTGGCTGGCGACGCGCGAGACGTAACGCTGCCGGGTGCCGGGAAACCGCCCGCTTCCCCCACCGAGCACGACGATGCTCGGCGGGGACAGAGTAAACGGCCCGTTTGCCATAGCCGTTAACCATTTATTGCCCCTTCCTGATGATGCTACGCGGTCATGCCAGGGGGGACTGGAAGAGAATACCGCGGCAGCGTCCGCAGGCGCACCAGGGTCGTGCTGGAAGCACGAGCCAACCGACGCACGCACCCGGTGCAGCTCTACGACGTCTCGATCACCGGTTGCCGAATCGACTGCTCGGGGCTCGACGTGTCGCGGCGCGATCGCATCTCCTTCAAGTTCGCCGAGAAGATCACGGTCAAAGGAAAGGTCGCCTGGCTGATGGGCGACGTGGCGGGGGTGCAGTTCACCACGCCGCTTCCGGAGACCATTGCCCGCCACTTCCGCGCCGAACTGGAGGCGGACTGATCACGCCGTAGCCTGGCGCAGACGCATTGTCTGCGCGGCACACTGCGATCCGGCGCGGCTGGCGCTACTCGCCGCCCTCGCCCGCCGCCTGATACTCCAAGGCGAAAGCGGGGTCGCACTCGTAGGGGTAGACGTATTGCCCGGGCTGCTTTGTCCACTGGATGAAGCGAGCGCCGGTGTTGTCGAGGACCTCGGGATCCTCGAACCACTGGATGGCGATCAGGCCGTTGCCATCGGGGCTGAGGCGGTAGCGCTCGACCATGCGGATCTTGTCGCTGTGGTCGAGGCCGTTGTTAGTGATGGTCGAGGGCGCGATATGCGTGGTCTCCACTATGAGATCGTCCCCTTCCCAGCGCCCGACCGAATGGCCCATCTTCGAGTGCGGCGCCTCGGCCGGCGGATGATCGCGGCCGTCCATGTGGATCAGGCGAACCTGGTCGAAGTATTCGTATTTGAAGACGATGAGTTCGGGCGTCTGGTGGACTTCGAACGGGAACGGCCCCTGAATGGCATAGACGATCGAGGGCGGGAGGCAGACGCGCGACAGCGCCATCTCGTCGTCCGGCTTCCAGGCTTGCGCCTTGGCCAGAGCATCGGGCTTGAGCTTCAGACCGCCGTACTCGCCTTCGGGAAATTCGACGACGCCGGTGTCCTCGATCACCACGGTGTCCGATGGCAGCTTGGCGAGCATGTCGGCAGGCGCCTGACCTTGTTCGAAGTCGAGGTTCCAGAACCCTTCGAGGTTCGGCTGAGCGGCGGCGGGCAGGGCCCAGACAAGCGCGGCCGCGGCAACGACGGCAATGGACCGCATCAGCTCTGGTCCGCTTCGCCGAAGGGAGCGGTGCCCACGAGGCGGCCATCCTGATGAACCGCACGCCGCAGCCGGATGTAGGGCTTGCCGTCGCGCGAGGCCCAGCCGTCGATCGTCAGCACGTCGCCGGGGCGGACGCTGGCGCGGGTCCAGCCGCGGCGCTGCAGCACGACCGGGGCGTTGGTCTCGGCGCGCCACTCGCGCGTGCGGCCCTGCGCATCGGTGACTTCGAGCACGATCGTGCCGTGCGGATTAGTGAACCGGAATTCGGTGACCTTGCCGGTGATGCTCACATCTTTGCTGGGGTCGAAATAGACCGCAAAGGAATGGTGAGCCTGCGCGGCTCCGGCCGTCACACAGGCGGCGGCAGCGGCGACAAACAGGGGCGGTGCGCGCATAGCCAAGACATCTCCCATTGATTGCGACCATGGTAACACCGGAAACGTCCGGCGGCCAAGGCCGGCCTTGGCTACTCCAGCGGGACGCCAGGCTGGTTCTTGGATGTACGGATCGTGAGCGAGGTCTTGACGCTGGCGACGTTAGGCGCCGGCGTGAGCTTGCTGGTCAGGAACTCCTGGAAGCTCTGCAGGTCCTTGCTGACGATCTTGAGGATGAAGTCGATTTCCCCATTGAGCATGTGACATTCGCGGACGTCTGGAAGATCGGCAATGTGCTGCTCGAAAGCGCGCAAGTCTTCCTCGGCCTGGCTCTTAAGGCTGACCATCGCGAAGACCGTGATCGTGAAACCAAGGCTGGGTGGATCGAGATCGGCGTGGTAGCCGCGAATGACGCCAGCTTCCTCCAGCGCGCGAACGCGGCGCAGGCACGGTGGCGCGGTGAGGCCGACACGGCTGGCAAGATCAACGTTGGTGATGCGGCCTTCGGCTTGGAGTTCGGCCAACAGCCGGCGGTCTATGCTGTCGAGCGTCGGCAATTCAGCCCCCGATTTTCTTCTTCTTGAAATTATAGGCCGCATCCCGCTGCAGCCCCGCAATATTATTGTCTATGGCGGCTATTGTCCCGCTTTGCAACGCGCGATCCGGAGCCGCTTCTTCCCTCCTTACAACAGGCTATGGCGGCGTTGCGCCTGGCGTGCGCGCGCTTCGTTGCCGGAGAATCCATGCTTTTCGATGACCGTCTCGCGACCGTGCTGCGCAGCCCCGCGCGCAGCGAGACCGGCGCGCGGACGCAATACCGGCAATTGCTCGACCTGCTCGGCAGCATGCCCGGCAGCGAGCAAAGCGAATGGCTCGACGCGGCCTATACGCGGCTGGGCGAGCTCGCTGCAGAGCTGCCGCAAGCGGTGCAGTCGGAGATCCTCCGCGCGCCGGGCCTCCGCCTGCGCAATCGGATGCTGGTGGCGTGGCTGGCGCGCCGCGAGCCTCAAGCCGCCGCTGCAGCCATGGCAACCGCGCACCTCAGCGAGCGAGACTGGCTTTACCTGATCCCGCGCCTGCCGATGACCGCGCGCGGATTTCTGCGCCACCGCCGCGATTTACCCTTGAGCGCACGGCAGGTCCTGGAGCGGCTGGGGGTGCAGGACCTCGTCCTGCCCGAGCCGCCCGCGGAGGCTCGCCCCGCGGTCGCCAGACCCACCGCGCAGGAGCCAACGACGCACCCTGAGCTCGAAGAAGCCGCTAGCGGTGCGGGCATTGGCGCGCTGGTGCGGCGGATCGAGGCCTTCCAGCGTGCGCGGCGAGAAGGCAGCCCGGCCGCTCGCTCCAGCCCCAGCCTGCCACTCGACGAGAGCCGTGCTCTCGATCCGGACATCGTCCGCCGCGCGAGAGCCTTCGACTTCTCGACCGACGCGAGCGGCGTGGTCGACTGGGCCGACCCGGCGATCGCTCCCCTCGTCGTCGGGGTGGTCCTCGGCGGCGCACGGCCGGGCGCGGTGGCCGAGCTTGAAGCGGCGGCTGCCAAGGAGATGGCCCGGCGCCTGCCGCTCCGTGACCGCCGGATCATTTTGACCGGACTGCCGGAAATCGCCGGCGCCTGGCGGCTCGACGCGGCGCCGTTCTTCACCCCTGCAACCGGCCAGTTTGCCGGCTATCGCGGACGGATGCGGCGCCCATCCGCGGCCGCGGTGCCATCCGCTGCAGCGGCGCCTGGTCAGGCCGACCGGATGCGGCAATTGCTCCACGAGCTGCGGACCCCGGTGAACGCGATCCAAGGCTTCGCCGAACTCATCCAGCAGCAGATGTTCGGTAGCGCCCCTAACGAATACCGCGCGCTTGCAGCAGCGATTGCCGTTGACGCGGCCCGGCTCATGGCGGGATTCGACGAGATCGACCGCCTGGCCAAGCTCGAGACGGGAGCCCTGCACCTCGAGCCCGGCCAAAGCGATTGGCGCGAAGTCGTTGCCACGATCCTGCGCCGGCTCGAAGGCGTATTGCGCCCGCGCAGCGCCCGGCTGGATCTCACCGCGCGAGGTTCTCCATTCACGAGCAGCCTGGCGCTGGACGACGCGATGCAGCTTGCCTGGCGCTTCTTGGCCACGTTGGCAGGGGCAGTGGCTCCTGGAGAGATCCTCGAACTCGATCTCGCCAGCGATGGCGCAACGATCTCCCTTGAGGCCGAGCTGCCGACAGCTTTGCGCGACGTCGAAGACTTGTTCGCTGCCTCGGCGCCCGGCCCGGCTCGCGCGATCTCGGCGGGGATGTTTGGAGCAGGGTTCGCCTTGCGCCTGGCACGCGCCGAGGCCGAAGCCGTCGGTGGCAAGCTCGAGCGAAAGGGAGAGTGGATCAGGCTGGTGCTGCCGGCCTTGACCGCCCCCCGCGCCATCCATAGTCGGGAAGAACGGGTGAGCGGCGGACCCTCTGCCGCCTAGCAATCGAAAGGGTGCGGGATGCGGTCGATTGTCGATCCGCCGCCACGTTCCGCCTTCGCCGAGTTCGAGCCCGCCTTCGGCCCGCGCTTTCTGCTAACGGTCGACACCGAGGAAGAGTTCGACTGGAGCAAGCCTTTCGCGCGTGACGGGCACGGACTCGACCACCTGGCCAGGCTCGCCGATTTCCAAACTTTCTGCGAGAACGAGGGAGTGGCGCCAGTGTACCTGGTCGACTGGCCCATCGCGCAGGCCCCCGAGGCCGCCGCGATCCTTCGCAGCCCCTTGGCCGATAAGCGGGCCGAGATCGGGATCCAGCTTCACCCCTGGGTCAATCCGCCATTCGACGAAGAGATCACGGCTGCCGCGTCCTTTGCCGGGAACTTGCCGCGAGAGCTGGAGCGAGCGAAGTTCCGCGCGCTTCACGAGGCCATCGAAACTAACTTTGCAGCCTCGCCCGTAATCTATCGCGCGGGTCGCTACGGTGTTGGGCGCAGCACGGCCGAAATGCTCGCGGAAAGCGGAGTTGGAGCGGACAGCTCCGTGCGAGCGAATTTCGATTATCGTGACCTCGGCGGACCGGACTTTCGCGGTCACCCGCTAGCGCCCTATTGGCTCGATGATTCCCGGACTCTGCTCGAGTTGCCGCTCACGACGACATACTGGGGCATGCTGCGGCGGCAAGGACCTTGGCTCTACCCGGCCTTGGCGAAGAGGCCGCTGCTCCGGTCGATACTGGCGCGGTGCGGATGCCTGGAGCGCATTCCCCTGACACCGGAAGGAACCACGGTGGAGGAAGCGATCCGCGGCATCGATATGGCGCTCGACGACGGCCTGCCGCTGCTCGTGCTGTCCTTCCACAGCCCTTCGGTCGAAGCCGGACATACGCCTTATGTGCGACAGGAAGCAGACGTGGAGCGGCTCTACGACTGGTGGCTCCGAGTCTTCGCCTATCTCGAATTGCGGGGTGTTGCACCGACCACCGTCGCCGAAACTCTACAGGCTGTGAGGCGATAGGGTTGCTTGCCATCGGCTTCCCCCGCGTTTACGTCGCGGCTCGCGCAAGCGGTGAGTCATGGGTCAGGGCCTGTAGCTCAGCGGTTAGAGCTGGCCGCTCATAACGGCTAGGTCGCGGGT
>CAYTPY010000109.1:0-6236 GCA_964439725.1 uncultured Erythrobacter sp.
GTCATCGCCTGACTGGGGAATGGCGGGACAGCAACAGGCCCGCCGCGCCGGTGAGCAGCGTGGCAAGGCCTACGCTTGCGGCTACGGGATGGCGCCGCAGAGCGGCGTAGACGCTGGTGCGGCGCATTTGATCCATCTGGTCGCCGTACACCTCGCCCTTGCCTCCGCCTTCGTGGAAGCCGCCGTCCATCTCGCGCTTGGGCTGCGTGGGATCGATGGCGGTCTTGAAGAACGCGACCGAGAACACACGATCGGCAAGGTTGGGCGCGAACTTGGAAAGCAGAGTCATCGCCCGGCCCGATCCGCCGACGATCATGTCTCGCGTCGGATGCTCGGCAGCGCGGCAAATGGCCTTGGCGACGATGTCAGGGGAATAGACCGGTACCGGCACCTTGGATCGTCCATCCATCCGGTTGAGCGAGTGTTCTCCAAACGGCGTATTGATGCCGCTCGGCTGGATCAGCGTCACCGAAACGGGTGCCTTTTCGTGCATCAGTTCCAGCCGCAGCGAGTCGATGTAGCCCTTCACCGCATACTTGCTGGCTGTGTAGGACGAGAGCACCGGAGCGGGTATCTGGGAGGATATCGAGCCCGTGGTGACCAGTGCTCCGCCGCGCTGCTTGAGGTGCGGCAGGGCCTCAGTCGCGCAATGGACCACTCCCCAGTAGTTCGTGTCGAACAAGCGGCGGTGATCCTCGTCGTCCAGTTCCTCAAGCTTGGCGTAAACCCCAACACCGGCGTTGCTCACCCATGTGTCGAAGCCGCCATGCCGCTCAATCACCGCCTCCACTGCCGCGCGAACTTCATCGCGCGAACCGACATCCGCGACCACATAGTCGCACCTGCCTCCTTCGTCGCGGATCTGCTGCGCTGCTCGTTTCAGCCCTTCTTCGTTCCGCGCGACGAGCACGACATTGGCGCCCTTTGCTGCGGCCATCTTGGCCGCGGCGAGGCCGATACCAGACGACCCACCGGTGATGACGATCGTCTGCTCGTTGAGGGGCTTGAGCTTCATTTTCCTTTCTCCGCAGAATTGCCTGTTCAGGAGGGCAACGGGTCCCGGATGAATGGTTTCCCATTCCGGACACCTCCAAAGACCGTCTCAGGCGTTGCCGCAGCCACCTGGAACGAACGCCCGCATCGCCGGTTGGCCCCCACGCCAATGCCAGAAGGAGACAGGACATGGTGCGCACAACCTTCGACACGCCTGACGGAGACGAACTAGAGGTCGATTCCGACGACGTCATCGAACTGAGGGCCGGCGAGGAAGAGGGCACGACCGTCATCGAACTGGAAGACGGTGAGGAAGTGACCGTCGTGGCAACCCAACTGGAAGTGGTGGCCGAGCTCGGCTTGAGCCCGCTCGACTACATTCTCCCTGAAAACGACGACGAGTCGATCGAGGACCTCGTCGACGAGGAAGCCGAGGAGGAGGAGGAGGAGTAGGCAACCAGCCGATTCCTCGTTCGGGGCTCCGCGCCACGTCTTGCTGTTCGCCTAAGGACCTCCATCTAGAGAGCGCCGCAGTTGCCGCTCAGCGATCGAACGGGTGGATTGACGGCAGAGGAGAAGCCGACACCGTGGACGTCATCGAACTCGAAGCCCGAATTTCAGCGCTGGAGCTGGCCGTCCTAACCCACATCTTGCAGTCGGGTCTGCAGGACGCGCAGTATGACGCGCGCGTCTTTGCCGTGGGGCGCCGCGACGCTTGGGCCAGCGTGGCCAAGGCCTTGTGCCAGACCTGCTCGTCGGAAGACGAAGAGCGCAAGTTCACCGAAGCTTATGCCGGATCGCTGGAACGGCTAGGGCACCTGCTCGTCTCGCTGGCGGAGCCCGTGCAGGAGGCGATCGAGGAAATCTCAGCCGAGGACCAGACTGCACGAACTCCCGCGTAGAGCGCGAGTCGCGGCTTCATGTGACGCGCTGGTGGCGATGGCCCGCAGATCCCGGAACAGCCCCGCTGACCGGCCGACCATCCGAGAGCCATCCATGGCAAGCCGGCTGGCATCGATCTGAATTCGCTGCACGGCCAAATCCCGCGATCCAGCGGGTGCAAGTTCGTAAGCTACGAGGAAGCAGCTCGCTAGTGACCCGCGAGATTTCCTGATCTCGCGGGATCCGGCTCGCGCCGTCTAGTTTGCAGCCGTCTCTTCGCCGCGAGTCTTCCACAATGAGTAGAACACCCCGGCCGCAATCAACGCGAAGGTTACACCCAGGCTCAGCAACGGCGGGAATTTCGCACCGCCCATGAGGAAGTCCGAGACGAAGATCTTGGACCCGATGAAGATCAGCACCGCTGCCAGCGCATACTTCAGGTAGTGGAACCGGTGCACCATCGCGGCGAGCGCGAAATACAACGCACGCAGGCCGAGGATCGCCATGATGTTGGAGGTGTAGACGATGAACGTGTCGGTGGTGATCGCGAAGATCGCCGGCACGCTGTCCACCGCGAAGACCAGGTCGGCCAGGTTGATGACCACGAGGGCGAGGAACAGCGGGGTTGCCGCCCTCACCATCTTGCCGGTCTTGGGATCGGGCGTCTTCACGAAGAAATGCTGCCCGTGGAGCTCGCGGGTCACACGCATGTGCCGGGAGATGAACTTCACTGCCGAGTTGTTCGCCACGTCCATCGGTTCGTCACCGGCGAAGAACATCTTGATGCCGGTGTAGATCAGGAAGGCGGCAAACAGGTAGAGCACCCAGTAAGCTTCGTTCACCAAGGCGGCGCCGCCGGCGATCATCAGGCCGCGCAGGACAATGACCGCGAGGATGCCCCAAAGCAGCGCACGGTACTGGTACTTCGCTGGGATCGCGAAGTAGGTGAAGATCAGGCTGATGACGAAGACGTTGTCGATCGACAACGCCTTCTCGATGAAGAAGCCGGTATAGTACTGCATGCCTGGCTCCGGCCCGCGCGCGTACCAGACCCAGGCTCCGAACAAGAGAGCCACCGTGATGTAGAACACCGACAGCTTCAGGCTTTCGCCGATCCCCATCTCACGATCCTCCTTGTGGAGGACGCCCAGATCGAAGGCGGTCAGCGCCAGGACGAGGAAGATGAAGGCCAGCCAGAACCAGGCGGGCGTTCCGAGCCAATCAGTGAAAAGAAATTCCATGGGTACCCTCGTTCATGAGGTGGCTGGCGGTGCGCCGCCGGTTGGATAGCCGGCATAAACGCGTGCCGTCGTCCTCAGTGCGAAATCAACGTCGGAAACTTCGGATCGGCCATGATGCCGCGGGTGGCGCCGCCCAGCACAAAACTGCGGGCGCGAGACTGTCCGGAAGCACCCATGACCAGCAGATCCGCCTGCCGCTCTGTCGCTGCGTCGCAGATCGCTGGGCCGATGTCGCGGCTACGCCGTTCCAACTGCTCGAACCGCGCCTCGACACCGCGATGGCGAAGGGCGACCAGCACGTCCTCTTGCGACAAGCTAGTCGAGAAGTCCTTGTCATCCCCGAAGCACACCAGGGTCACTTCAGACGCGCGGCGAAGGAACGGCATCGCGTCCGATAAGGCGCGGGCGGCGATGCGGGTGTAGTCCCAGGCTACCAGGATCCGATCCGCCGCGAACCCGCCGTCATGGTCGTCCGGAACGATGATGATCGGGCGGCCGGATTGGAAAACGAGCGCTTCGGCAACGATGCGTTCGCTGAGCAGGCCTTCGTCGCAAGTGCCCGCCACGACGAGGTCGGCAAGCCGAGCATAGTCCGCCGCGATTTCCGGGGTGCTATGGACGTGTGAGCGATCGATGATGACACTTGTCGTGACGCCATGGTCACCAGCGGCTTCGCGCAGCGCGTCGGCGGCGACCTGCACGTTGGGATTGCGCCTGCGCCCTCCCGCCTCAGCCGCATGATTGTCAGCGAAGCCTTTGGGCATCGCGGCGTTCAGTTCGAGGACCAACGCCGCGAGATGCGCATCGAACGTGCGCGCGAGCTCAAGCGCGTAGCGGGATGCGCTAGTCGCGGGATCGAGCGTCTCGGAGGCGGCATGCAGAAGCACGGTTCTGATGGTCATCGTTTCCTCATCTGTTGGCGGTGCGGATGGGGCCAATTCAAGCATCGGTACTCCGATGCGGTCCGACATCACGAGATTGATCTCGCCAGAGGGGCCCGGGCCGCGGGCCGCATTTCGGCGGTTGCCGGGCTGCTGTCAATGGTGAGCAAGCGCTCATGAGCGCAGGGTGCGCCTTGCCGCGACGCGATCCAATCCATACCTGTTCGGCAGTCCTGCTATGCGCACCGTATCTGCCCTTCACCCTGCTTACCGTGACGACATCGGCGATCTCGTGACGCGCCGGCCTTTGCCGGCACCAACTTTGCCGCAAGTCGATCCGTTCCTGTTCCTCAACCATCACGGGCCGCAGATCTATCCACCCGCCAACCATGGGCTGCCCTTTGGGCCCCATCCACACCGCGGGTTCGAGACGGTAACCTTCATCCTCGAAGGCAACCTCGCCCATTACGACAGCGGCGGGCACGCGAGCGTGATCCAGGCCGGCGGCGTGCAGTGGATGACGGCCGGGTCGGGGCTGATCCACGCCGAAGTCTCGCCGCCCGAGTTCAAGCGCGAGGGCGGACCGCTGGAGATCCTGCAACTGTGGGTCAATCTTCCCAGGCGGCTGAAGATGACGGAGCCCAGGTACTCGGGCGTGCAAAAGGAAGCGATACCGGCGGTGCCGCTGCCGGATGGAGCCGGCGAGCTGGCACTGATCTCCGGCACGTTTGGCGGGTTCGACGGGCCTATCCGTTCGCTCACAGGCGTGTTCATGTCGACGGTTCGGCTTACGCCGGACGGGCGCGCCGAGTTACCGGCCCCGCGCGGGCGCAGCGCGTTCCTCTATGTCGCGCGCGGCAGTGTGACGGTGGCGGGAGCCGCGGTGGAGCCGTGGCACCTGGTGACTCTGGACGACGGCGGCGATGCGGTGGCGGTCGAAGCCGCTGGCGACGGGGCAGTGCTGCTGTTCGGGCATGCCGAGCCGATCGGTGAGCCGGTCGTGTCGCACGGGCCCTTCGTGATGAACAGCGAAGCGGAGATCCGGCAGGCGATCCTCGACTACCAGGCGGGCAAGTTCGACGGCGACCGCAAGCTGGGCGAAGTCGGACGCTAGACGTCAGTCGTCGAGCAGCCTGGCAGCGCCCGCCTTTCCCTCTTCATTGAGGAACGGGGCGAGCTCCCCCCACGGAACGGTGAACACCGCGCGGCACGGACCGAGGACGTGGGGGACGATCGGCACGGCGAGCAGGCCCTCCCGGCTGAGGCCGAACCTCCATGACCAGCTTCCGAGGGAGTCGCGGCATTCCTCGAGGTACGCCTCCCGCTCGGCCGCGGCATCGCCGGCTGCCACGTCGGAGGGAGCGCGCGCCAGGATGATCTCTGTCAGCCCGGGCAGGACGTTGAAGTAGCCTTCGCCGCCGGCGACGGGCTGGTACTCGGCCGCCGTCTCGTTGAGCCAGCGCGCGGGATCGAACTGTTCCCCGCTCCGGCGGTCGAACGTACGGTGATAGAAGCCGTGCTCTCCATGGGCACCGCCACAATACATCGCGTAGCTCTCCATGGTGGTCAGCCAATCGGCGGAGACGAATTCGGGATGGGAGCGAGTCCAGTAATTCCCGTCGGTGCCGTGCACGGCAATGTTGTCGCCCATGCACTGCAGAAATGTGTCGCGATAGTCGCCCGTGGGCAGGCCTTTGGCGAGCTCGGCCAGGATGCGGGCGTCCCCGGGTTGCTCGGGCGTGAAGGTGAAGCTTTCGAGATCCACGTCTTCCTCGGCGAAATGCGCCGGGGGGCGGTAAGTCTGCTCGGTGAAGCGCCAACCATTGAGCTCGGCCGGACGGGTCAGCACTTCGCCGCCGGCCATACGCGGCCCGAGAAAAGCGTCGGAGCTGCACGGACCGGCATATTCGCCGGCGGTCCAGGCGAGCGGTGTGAGATCGAACCGGAGACTGCGCGATCCCTGCCGCCAGGTGCCGCGCAGCTTTTCGCCCGTCTGCTCCACGAACTCCCACAAGGCCGAAGGCTCGCCCTCGGGCATTCTTTCGATCCAGCCGCCTTCGCCGTCTTCCTCGGTGATTGGGATCGGCTCGAGCCGGGAGAGATAGTAGTAGGCGCCGCGGGCTGGGCCGCCGTGGGAATCGATGCACAGCCGCACCGGATAGGTGCCGACGCGGCCTTCCCAGACGCCTGCCCATGCGGGGCTTTCCTGCGCTGCGGCGGGCGCAGCTACCAGCAGCGC
>CAYTPY010000110.1:0-6232 GCA_964439725.1 uncultured Erythrobacter sp.
CTGGATCGGGAAGACGATGAACATGTTCGAGCCGAGCGAGCTGATCTGTTCCTCGATATCGGCCGTCACACCGCGGCCTAGAGTGACCATGGTAATCACCGCCGCGACGCCGATGATGATCCCTAGTGTGGTCAGGAAGCTGCGCAGGATGTGCCGCCGGATCTCGCGGAACGCGAGGAGCAGGGTCGTGCCGAACATCAGGCCGCGCCCACCGGCTCGCGTTGATGATGGCCGCGCTCGACTCTTTCAACCAGCCCGTCCTTGAAGTGCACGACCGTCTTGGCGAATGCCGCCATCTCAGGCTCATGTGTAACCATCAGGATCGTTATTCCCGTCGCGTTGAGCTCGGTCAGGAATTCCATGATCTCCAGCGAGCGTTCCGAGTCCAGATTACCGGTGGGTTCGTCGGCCAGCAGGACTTCGGGATCCGTCACCAGGGCGCGGGCGATGGCCACGCGTTGCTGCTGTCCGCCCGATAGCTCGGCCGGCGTGTGTTCGGCCCATGGGACTAGACCTACTCGGTCGAGTGCCTTCAGCGCCGCCTCTCGCCGCGCGGCTTTGCTTTCGCCGCGATAGACCAGCGGAAGCTCCACGTTCTCCACCGCGGTCGTCCGGGCCAGCAGGTTGAAGCCCTGGAACACGAAGCCGAGATACTTGCGGCGGAGCAGCGAACGCTGATCGCGCGTGAGCGACTGCACCTCGGTGCCGAGGAAACGGAACACGCCCGAAGTCGGCACGTCGAGACAGCCGAGGATGTTCATCGTGGTGGATTTGCCCGAACCCGACGGCCCCATCACCGCGACAAAATCACCCCGTTCGATCGTCAGGTCGACGCCCTTCAACGCCTGAAAGGCCGCCGTGCCTTCGCCGAAGGTCTTCGTGATCTTCTCCAGTTCGATGATCGGCTCAGCCGTCACCGCCCCGCCGCCTTGATCGAAGTGACGACTTTCATCCCGGCCTTCAGCTTGTCCGACGTGACCACCGTGTAACGCCCGTCGCTCTGGCCGGTGACGACTTCGATCGGCTCGAGAGTTCCATCGGCTTGAAGGACATGGACTGTCTGGCGGCTGCCGCGGCCGATCGTGGCCCGGACTTCCTCTCGCTCGAGCCCAAAGTTCTCTCCCCCCGCGATCTGCACGCCGCCGCCCGCTTGGTCTTCTTCAGGCGGTTCGAAGCGCAGCGCGCCGTTCGGCACCAGCAGGCGCCTTCCGGTGCTCTGCGTCGCGATGTTGGCTGTCGCGGTCATGCCGGGCCGCAGCAGGCCGTCGGGATTTTCCACCGTCAGCCTCGCCTCGTAGATCACGACGGCGTTGCCTTGCTGGCCTTGCTGTTGTTGCTGGGTCGATTGCGCAGTGCTGTTCGATGCCAGCGCGACCCGTTCGACTTCTGCTGGGAAAGCGCGCCCGGGATAGGCATCGACGGTGAAGGTTGCCTTTTGCCCCGCCTGGACCTGGCCGACGTCTGCTTCGTCGACCGACACACGCAGCTGCATTTGCGAGAGGTCTTCGGCGATTACGAACAAGGTCGGCGTGTTGAAGCTCGCCGCGACGGTCTGCCCTGGCTCGATCTGCCGGGCGAGCACCACACCCGATACGGGAGAGCGGATCACCGCGCGGTCACGATTGGTGATGGCGGTAGAGAGTTGCGCTTCCGCCGAAGCCACGTTGGCCTGCGCGGAGTTCACCGCCGCGCGGTTTCGCGCCACATTGGCTTCGGCTGCCTCGAGTTCGGTGCTGGACGGCACTTTGCCGTCTGACAGCCGATAGACCTCTTGCAGGCGCGCGAGTTGTGCGGTGTCGACGTCGAGGCTCGCCCGCGCCTGCGCGACCGAGGCGCGAGCGGCGCTCACGTTGGCGCGCGCCTGCCTGATCTGGTCCTCGATCACGTCGGTGTTGATTTGCGCCAGGACCTGTCCGCGCGCGACGCGATCGTTTACATCAACAGCGACCCGATCGATCCGCCCCGAAACTTCCGAGCCGACATCGACCTGGTTGGTCGGGCGCAAGTTGCCGGTCGCGGTCACCTCGATATCGAGTGAGCGTTCCGTCACTTCCTCCGTGATGTACTCGGGCTGGCGCTCTCCGCCGCTGGTGAAATAGAGCACCAGAAGAAGGACGATCAGCGCCGGGACCCAATACTTGGCCCAGCGCCGCCAGCGCGGCTTCTTCTCGACGCCGAGAAATGCCTCGACGTTCTGGGCCTGGTCCGCAGCGGGAACGGTCGTGCTCATCTCGCTCATGGTTCGCTCCTGTCGCTGGCAGGCAGCGAATAATTGTCGGGTTCCCAACCTCCGCCGAGCGCCTGTGTCAGCCGCACGAATGCGCTGGCGCGCTCCGCTTCAGCGCCAACTTGCGAATTACGCGCCGAGAGCAGTTGGTTTTCAGAGGTCAGCAGGTTGCGGAAATCGGTCAGCCCTGCCTGGTATTGGCTGCGCGCGAGGATCGCCGAATTGTTCGCCGCGTCGAGCGCTTCGCCGAACAGCGCGACGCGTTCGTCGGCCTTGCGCAGATCGACCGCCGCGGTTTCGACCTCCTCGAGCGCGCCGAGGATCGACAATCGCCAACTGGCCAGTGCCCCGCGCGCCGATGCTTCCGCACTGTCGATCTGCGCCCGTGTTCTTCCGCCATCGAAGATGAGCTGGCCAACCGAAGCAAACAGATTGCCGGTGATCAGGTCGAACAGATTGTCGATGCCAGCCGAGGACGTGCCGATGGTGCCGCCGAGCCGGACAAGAGGCAGCAGCTGCGCCCGCGCCCCTTGAATGCGCGCGGTGCTGGAGAGCAGCGCGGCTTCGGCAGATCGAACGTCGGGCCGTCGCCGAAGCACTTCGGCAGGGGCTTCGAAGCCCGCCAGAGCCGGAGGGTTGGGAACCGCCCCGGTTTCCTCCAGCAGGGCCAGCACGCGGCCCGGCGGCTCGCCGATCAAGGTCGATATCGCATTCGCCGTCGCCGCGAGGTTGCTTTCGAGCAAGGGAATGGTCGCGGCGGTCTGCGCGCGCTGGCTCCGCGCCTGCTCGACGTCGAGGCTCGATACCAGTCCCGCTTCCACCCGCCAGCGCGCGATCTGCAGGTTCTCGTCCTGGATCAGCAGCGTATCGCGCGCGACGGCGAGTTGCACCGCCGTGGCGCGCGCCTGGATCGTCGCCAACGCGACTTGCCCGGTTATCAGCCGCTGCAGATCCGCAAGAGAATAGCCGGCTGCAGCCAAGTCGGCCCGAGAGGCGGCTACGTCGGCTCCGATGCTGCCGAACAGGTCCACTTCCCAGTTGGCGTCCGCCCCCAGCGAGAACTGCAGATCGTCTCGGGCCAGATCGCCGATATCGCGCCCCACACTGCCGCTGGCCGAAACTTGCGGGAAGTAGCCGGCACGCGCGCCTCTGAGCTGCGCTCTTGCCTGATCCACGCGTGCTGCGGACTGGGCCAGATCGAGGTTCCTGGCGACCGCCAACTCGGTGAACTCGCTCAGGAGCGGGTCGTTCAGCAGCCGCCAGTACGCGGTGAGATCGAGCGATGTCGGTGCCACCTCGGTTTCGGCCCAAGTGGACGGGACCGCAATGCCCGCCTCAGGCGTGGCGAGGTCAGGGGTGGCGCAGCCGGCTGTTGCCAGCGCCAGCGCCGCTATCCCGTGCCTCCACGTCCAAGTCGTCATTCATCCCCCCTCGCCGCACGCTCACTCGTGTGTGTGCTATAGCGCCCTAATACGCCAATACTCCGCAAGTCCAGCATCGGCTCTGCCGGAAATCCATCAACAGCCCACCGCTGTCGATGAAAAGCCTGTCGCAATTGGTCGCTGGACCGCCCGGTCTCGCGCTTGAACTCAGCCCGGTTTACGGAACCGCAGCGCGAACTTGTCGCTCGTCGGCTGAACCTCGCGCGGGCTTACGTCGTGCGGATCGTTCGGGTTGTGCAGCAGGTCGCTCTCGGCATCCAGCGTGAAGCCAGCCGCGGTGACCTGCTGCTTGACCGCTTCCGGATCAATGCGGTGCAGCGTGTTCGTCGCGCTGGTGCCTGTTCCCGGCGCCGAGTGATCTTCGACGAAGTAGATCCCCCCGGGCTTGAGTGCCTTGAACACCCATTCGTTCACGGTGGCGATGTCGCCATTGGCGAGGTCGTGATAGTTCTCGGTCGTCCACACCAGGTCGACCGGCTCCGGGAGCTCGGTTGCCTCGTAGTCGATGACCACCACTTCGACGTTGCCGTACTCCGCCGCCAGCGCGTTGATGGCATCGAGTCCGCCGGGGCGGTTCGCGAAGAAAGCCGGCATCAGGGCATAGACCTTGCCTTCCGGACCCACCGCCTTCGAGAGGACGCGTGTATAGTAGCCGCCGCCGGGAGCGATTTCGGCGATCCTGTCGCCGGTTTGGACTCCCGCGAAGGCCACGATCTCGGCCGGTTTACGGTTGGCATCCCGGGCGCGGTCGGCTTCCGGCCTGGCCGGATCCGCTACCGCTGACGAGATGGCCTGGCTGGGCTGCTGGGCCTGGGCGGCCGCCACGCTGCCCATGGCGAGGCCGATCGAGCCGATGGCTAAGGTCAGACGCCGCATTGTGTCTCTCCCACTGGTTTTGTTGTTTCGCCCATGCCACGGCAACCTCTCGAGAACCAGCGCGTTGCGTCGGTTCGACAGTATTGAGGAGGTTTCATGGCGGGTGGTCTGGTCGCACTTCTGGACGATGTTGCCATGTTGGCAAGGCTCGCCGCCACCTCTATCGACGATGTCGCCGCGGCTGCCGGGCGCGCCGGGACCAAGGCCGCCGGGGTCGTGATCGACGACGCCGCCGTCACGCCCAAGTACGTCGTCGGCCTTTCGCCTGACCGCGAGCTGCCGATCATCTACAAGATCACCAAGGGCTCGCTCAGAAACAAGCTGCTCATCCTGCTCCCGGCCGCCCTGCTGCTCAGCGAGCTCGCGCCGTGGCTGATCGTGCCGCTGCTGATGCTGGGCGGGGCGTACCTCTGCTTCGAGGCGACCGAGAAAATCTGGGAAGCGCTCACCCATTCCGAGCACGCCCAGGAAGTCCTCGAGATCGTCGATCCCAAGGAACTCGAAGACCGCCAGGTTGGCGGCGCGATTCGCACCGATTTCATCCTCTCGGCCGAGATCATGGCCATCGCGTTGTCGCAGCTTCCAGAGCTCGGCCTGGTCATGCGCGGCGTCGTGCTCACCGTCGTCGCGATCGCTATCACGCTTGGCGTTTACGGCAGCGTGGCGCTGCTGGTGAAGATGGACGACATCGGCCTCAACCTCTCCAGGCGCGAGCACCCGCTGCTCACCCGCATCGGCCACGGGCTGGTGCGTCTCATGCCCATCCTGCTGAGAGCGTTGAGCATCATTGGTACGGCAGCCATGCTCTGGGTCGGCGGCGGCATCTTCAGCCACGGGCTCGAGGAATTCGGGCTTGGCGTGGTTCCGCACACGATCCACGACATCGCCGTGGCGATCGGATCCGTCTTCGGTACCGGTCAGGGCGCCGTTCAATGGGTGGCCGAAGCCGTAGGAGCGGCCGTGGTCGGGATCGTCCTCGGCGGCATCATCGTGGCGGTGCTGCATCTCCTGCCCCGGCGGCAGAAAGCAGCGGCCGAGGCGCACTGAGCCGCACGGCCTGCAACGCCAGCAACGCCACCACGGCGATCACCACCGCGCCCACGTACCACGGCGCATCGTGCCCAACCTCGGCATAGATCAACCCGAACAACGGCGGCGCGAGAATGCGCCCGACCGCATTCGACGCCATCAGCAGCCCCATCGTCCCGCCTTGCCGATCGGGCGGGATATTGCGCGAAAGCAGCGCCCCCGCCGACGGAAACGCCAGGCTATGGCCGACCATCAGCAGCCCCATCAGCGCCACGCCCGATATGGGCATTCGAATCAGCGGCTGCAGCAACATCGAGACCGCCAACAGCAGCAGCCCCATCACGATGACCCGCGCTTCACCATAGCGCGCCACCAGCGGCCCGATCAGGACCAGCTGCGCGAACAGCCCGCCCCCGCCGATCGCCAGGAAGGCAAAGCCGAGGTCATTGGCGCTCCACCCAAAGTTCTCCTCGCTCCACAATCCGTAGATCGCTTCCATCGATGCGAACATCGCGATGCCGAAGAACGAGATTACGAACAGGCGCAGCAGCAGCGGCTGCCCTCCCACGAAACGAAACGCCTCGCTATAGGCGGGCAGCGGCGCGCCTTTGCCCTTGGGCGGGACCGCGTCGCGTAGCGCCGCCAGGCACCAGATCGA
>CAYTPY010000111.1:0-6023 GCA_964439725.1 uncultured Erythrobacter sp.
ATGTGGGAAGTGCGCGTCACGCCGGCCGGCGATTTCGACAACCATCCGTTCGAAAGCGCGCATTTCGAGACCCGGCCGCTGACCAGCGCGATGGGCGCCGAAGTGGTGGGCGTGCGCCTGCCGGAGCTGTCGGACGAGGGCTTCGAGGATTTCAAGCGCGCGCTGTACCACCACAAGATGCTGTTCCTGCGCGGCCAACACTTGAGCCACGCCGAGCACGAGGCGTTCGGTGCACGGCTCGGGCCTTTCGCGGTCGATGCCTATACCAAGGGCGTCGAAGGACACCGCAACGTCCACCCGATCATCAAGGAAGCCGAGACCAAGGCCGCGAGCCTGTTCGGCGGCGGCTGGCATACCGACAGCCCGTTCTTGGAGGAGCCGCCGGCGATCACCACGCTGCGGCAGATCGAAGGGCCTCCCTACGGCGGCGACACCAGCTGGGCCAACTGCGCGCTCGCCTTCCGCCACCTCAGCCAAACCTACCAAGACATGCTGCGGGGCTTGCGCGTGTGGATGAGCGCGGCCAACAACTTCGCCACGCAGGAAAAGCTGCTCGGAAAGGCGATCAGCTTCGCCAGCGAGGAGGAATATCAGCAGGGCATGCGCGGCACCTTCCACCCGCTGGTCCGTGTTCATCCGGAGACCGGCGAGGAGTCGCTGTACATCTGCGATACCTACGCCGCCGGCATCGAAGGGATGACCACGCACGAAGCCAAGCCGCTGATCGACTTCCTGGTGGCGCACTGCACGCAGCACGCCTTCACTTGCCGCCTGCGTTGGGAGCCGGGGATGGTTGCGCTGTGGGACAACCGGGCGACGATGCACCTCGGGCCCAACGACTACGACGGCTATCGGCGCGAGATGTATCGGACGACCACCGCAGGCGGCAAAGTCGAAGCGGCCGGACAGGCATGACCAAGCTGCCCGCAGAAGCGCCCCATGCGCGGTGCCATTGCGGTGCGGTCAAAATCGAGCTGCAGGCCTATCCAAGCGAGATCACCGTCTGCAATTGCTCGCTCTGCAGGAGCTATGGGATCCGCTGGGCCTACTTTCCGGCAAGCGACATTTCAGTCCCACACGATGCACAGACCAAGACTTACGCCTGGAATGGACGAAACGTCGACTTTCATCGCTGCACCAACTGCGGCTGCGTGACGCACTGGATGCCGCGCGACCGGTCCCGCAACAGGCGCGGGGTAAACGCCAACCTGATACCGGTCCAGGCAATCGCCGGTTGCCGTGTCCGCCATCGCGACGGGGCCAAATCCGGGATTCACCGCGACTAGTTCGCGAAAAAGTTCAGCTCCAGCAGCACGTTGTTCGGATCTGGCGTAAAGATCTGTCGCAGATTGATCGCGCTGACCAGGTTCTCCTGGTATTCCGCGCCCATTGCATCGAGCCTCCCCTTCACCTCGTCATAGCCGACACACCTCAGCGCGACGTGGTGCAGGGCCCCGGTCAGCGAGCCCGGCTTCACCTCGCGGTCATAGGCCCGGTAACAGTCGAGCGAGTTGATGTGGATGATGGCCCGGTCTGCCGCATCGAACATCCACGTAGCAGTCTCGGGGGTAAGTGGGGGCGGAGCGTTCTTGCGTACCAGGCCGAGTAGCTTTCCGTAGAACTCCGCCGTCTCGTCAAGCTTGTCGGTGATGATGTTTACGTGATCGAGCGCTTCGACGTTCATGGCCACCTCTTCCTCTCACCAGCTGGCGCTTTCCCCTTGCGTGCCTAGCCCAATATTGTATGCGCTGCATACAATTTCGCGTATGTGATTCATTCACGGATGAGAGGAACCCAGATGGCCCAGAACCTTGAACAGATTCTGCAGAACACCCCGAACATTGTGGAGAAACTGCGGAACTCGCAGATCGGCGCCTACGTCTATCCGGTCGTCGCGCCGGAATTCTCCAACTGGCGCAGCGAGCAGTGGGCCTGGCAGCACAGCGCCGTGCTGTTCGACCAGTCGCACCACATGTTCGACCTCTACATCAAGGGTCCGGACGCGCTCAAGCTGCTGTCCGACACGATGGTGAACTCGGTCAAGGGCTGGGAAGTCAACAAGGCCAAGCAGTACGTCCCGACCACGCCTTATGGCCATGTCATCGGCGACGGCATCATCTTCTACCTGGCTGAAGAAGAGTTCGTCTACGTGGGCCGCGCGCCGGCCGCGAACTGGCTGATGTTCCAGGCTCAGAAGGGCGGCTACAACGTCGACATCATCAACGATCCGCGCTCGCCAAGCCGCCCGATGGGCAAGCCGGTGAGCCGCATTTCGTGGCGCTTCCAGATCCAGGGTCCGCGCGCCTGGGACGTGATCGAGAAGCTGAACGGCGAGCCGCTCGACAAGCTCAAGTTCTTCAACATGAGCGAGATGAAGATCGGCAACAAGACCGTGCGCACGCTGCGCCATGGCATGGCCGGCTCGCCGGGTCTCGAACTCTGGGGTCCGTACGAAGAGCAGGATTACATCCGCGACGAGATCCTCAAGGCTGGCGAAGAGTTCGGCCTTATCGCCGTCGGTTCGCGCGCTTACCCGTCGAACACGCTGGAATCCGGCTGGATCCCCAGCCCGCTGCCTCCGATCTACACCGGCGACGAGCTCAAGGACTACCGTGAGTGGCTCGGTGCCGACAGCTATGAAGCCACCGGCGCGATCGGCGGTTCGTTCGTCGGCGAGTCGATCGAAGACTACTACCTCAACCCGTGGGAGCTGGGCTACGGCCCGTTCGTGAAGTTCGACCACGACTTCATCGGCGCTGACGCGCTGAAGAAGATCGATCCTGCCGTGCAGCGCAAGAAGGTCACGCTCGAATGGAGCGCGGACGACATGAAGAAGATCCAAGGCTCAATGTTCGACCCCGAGGGCGAGCAGTACAAGTTCTTCGACCTTCCGCTCGCGAACTATGCCAACAGCAACTACGACAAGGTCGTCGACGCTGACGGCAACACGGTCGGCCTGTCGCTGTTCACCGGCTACTCCTACAACGAGAAGAAGGCGCTCAGCCTCGCGACGATCGATCACGAAATCCCGCTCGGCACCGAGCTCCACGTCGTGTGGGGTGAGGAAGACGGCGGCACCAAGAAGACCACGGTCGAGCCGCACAAGCAGCTCAACGTGCGCGCGATCGCATCGCCGGTGCCATACAGCCAGATGAGCCGCGAAACGTACGCGACTGGCTGGCGCACGTCGCGCGGCGGCTAATTCAGCCAACGCTCTCAGAGAGGGCCTCACCTCCCCCCTTCTGAGGCCCCGACGAAGATGGCCCATGGACCCCGCCGGGTTCATGGGCCATCTGCTTTTCGAGGTGCGAGAGGAGGAGGAGGCAAGGCGATGGCGAACTACGTGCTGGTCCATGGCGCCTGGGGCGGCGGGCATTACTACGAGCGGCTCACCGGCGAACTTCGCGAAGCCGGGCACGAGGTGGTGGTAGCGGCGCTAACCGGATTGGGCGTGCGCTCAGATGAACTCCATCCCGGGATCACGCTAACGGACCACGTTGACGATGTGTGCGCGCAGATCGCCGAAGCTGGGTTCGAGCGGTTTATTCTCGCCGGCCACTCCTATGGCGGGATGGTCATCACTGGAGTAGCGACACGGCTCGGCGCCCGGGTCGATGCGATCGTCTATATCGATGCGTTCCTGCCGGCGGACGGGCAGAGCCTTTGGGACGTCACCGGACCGTTCGAGCACGATTGGTACATCGACAGCCAGAAGTTCACGCCGGGCCTCGTCGCGCCGATCGGCTCGGTCGACTTTCAGCCGGTGCCGGGACAGGTCGGCCGCCATCCGCTGCTGACGCTGACCGAAGCCGTTCGCTACACCGGCGAGGAAGCGAAGATCCGGCGCCAAGTCTACATTTTCGCCAGTGACTGGCAGCCGACCCCGTTCGCCCGGTTCCGCGACCAGATCCAAGCGGAAGGCGGCTGGGACTATCATGAGAGCAAGGCCAGCCACTTCGTTATGACGGACCAGCCCGAACAGTTGCGGGACATTATGCTGGATCTAGCGCGCTGAAGCACAGCGCCGGGATCTTGCTCTACCGCCGCACCGGGGTCGCCGTGGAGGTGCTGCTGGTTCACCCCGGCGGCCCTTATTGGCGGCGCCGGGATCGCGGTGCATGGCAGATACCCAAGGGTGAGATCGACGCCGAAGAACAGCCAGCCGCGGCCGCCCTGCGCGAAGTACGCGAGGAGCTCGGCGTAGATGTCCTGGCGCCCCTGATCCCACTCGGCGATATCCGCCAGGCCGGAGGAAAGCGGGTGACAGCCTTCGCCGCCGAGCAAGATCTCGATGCCAGCGCGATCGTCAGCATCATGTTCGAGATGGAATGGCCGCCCCGCAGCGGCAAGTTTCAGAAATTCCCTGAAGTGTCCGCGGCCAAGTGGCTGACGCCGGAACAGGCGCGGGCGGTAATGTTGCCGAGCCAGCTGCCGTTGCTCGACCGCTTGATCGAGCAACTGGGCTAGCTACCTGGGGCCCGAGTCAGCTCGCGCTCGGAGTGACCTGCGGCCGCGTTCTGGCCTGTTTGTCCCGCCGCCGCTTCAAAGCGTAGCCACCGACCGCGAGACCAACCAGCGCTAATGGGCTGAGCCGCTTCGCCAGTGTCGCCGCCCCCACACCAAGCAGTGCGCCGCCGGTGCCGCCGATCCCGCTGAACTGGCTCGCCGCCTTGGCCCCAGCCGCGGCCCCGATAAGTTTACCAAACATGTCGATCTCCTTGTTCGTTCGCTCGTCTAAGCGATGGTCGCAGAGATCGGTTCCGCTCAGCGGCGGGTGAGCGCGCCTTCGCACTCGGTAAGGAGACTGGCCATGATCTCCGCCACGGGCTCCTCCCGAGTAACCATGCCGACTGACTGGCCGGCCATCAGGCTGCCGTGTTCGATATCGCCGTCGATCGCAGCGCGGCGCAAAGCGCCGGCCCAGTAGCGCTCGATCTGCAACTGAGCCTCGGCCATCTCGATCTCACCCGCGTCTAGGACTCTGGCGACCTCGCGCTGCTTGGCGGTAAACAGCTCGGTACCCTTGTTCTTGAGCGCGCGGACTGGGATCACCGGCAGGCGCGGATCGACTTGCACGCTGGTGATCGCATCGCGGGCGTTGGCGCGGAAGAATGCCTTCTTGAACTCCGGGTGGGCGATCGATTCGGTTGCGCAGGCAAAGCGGGTGCCAAGCTGCACTCCGGCTGCACCCATTTCCAAGTATCCGGCGATCGCTTCACCGCGACCGATGCCCCCGGCGACAAAGACGAGGTGCTCGTCGCGTAGCGCCGGCAGGAACTCTTGCGCGAGCACGCTCGTCGAGACCGGGCCGATGTGCCCTCCCGCTTCCATGCCCTCCACCACCAGGGCGTCGGCGCCCGAGCGGAGCAGCTTCTTGGCCAGGGCAAGCGTCGGGGCGAAGACGATCACTTTGCCATCGAACGCCTTGATCGCCTCGACGCTACCCTTCGGCGGAATGCCCCCGGCAAGAGCCACGTGGCCGACGCCGTGCTGCGCGCAAACCTCGATCAGCTCGAACAGCTGCGGGTGCATGGTGATGAGGTTCACCCCGAACGGCTTGTCGGTGAGCGCCTTGGTGCCGGCGATCTCGGCATCGAGCAAATCGGGCGTCATCGCCCCGCAGGCGATCATGCCGAAGCCGCCCGCGTTGCTGATCGCGGCGACTAGATTGCGCTCCGAGACCCAGCTCATCGCGCCGCAGAGGATCGCGTGTTCGGTGCCTAGAAACTCGGCGCCGCGCCGCATCAGCGCGGCGGTCTTGGGATAGTTCGTCATCGCGCGGCGCTTAGGGCCGGAGTGGCGCGTCAGCAAGTAGGCGCTGACCCGCTCGGCATTCCGCTGGGCAGCACGGGCAGACCTTAACGAAGGGGCAGACGCAGCCGGGGTAAATGCCCAGTCGGGCGAAAGCGACCATCAACGAAGCGTTTACCACGCGGTGCTAGGCAAAGCGCCGCATTCAAGGCAGACAACGGACCCGGGTCGCTAGTCCGGAGACCAAATGGCAGGACTAAAAGACCGCTTCC
>CAYTPY010000112.1:0-5716 GCA_964439725.1 uncultured Erythrobacter sp.
TGGTGCTGGCCAACGGCGGCATCGACGACAACCTGCACGACACCTACTACGTGGTTGCGCACTTCCACTACGTGCTGTCGCTTGGCGCGGTGTTCACGCTCTTCGCCGGGTTCTTCTACTGGTTCCCGAAGATGAGCGGGCGGATGCACAGCGAGCTGCTGGCCCACATCCAGTTCTGGGTGTTCTTCATCGGCGTGAACATCATCTTCTTCCCGCAGCACTTCCTGGGGATGAACGGGATGCCGCGCCGCTATCCGGACTACACCCCGGCGTTCCAATACTGGAACGAAATCTCCTCGTGGGGCGTGCCGATCATGGCCGCATCGCTGGTGATCTTCTTCATCAACATGGCGTATGCGTTCACGGCGGGTAAGAAGGCTCCGGCCAACTACTGGGGCGAAGGCGCGACCACTCTTGAATGGTCGCTGTCCAGCCCGCCGCCGTACCACCAGTTCGAAACGCTCCCCGTGATCGAGGACCACCACTCGCATCACGACGCGATCGCTCCGGCGGCGGCGAAAGCCTGATTTCGGTCCCCCAATCGGGCCCGACCAGTTAAGAGGGGGGTGCGCCGGCAACGGTGCACCCCTTTTTGCGAGAGAATGACCGGACAGATAATGACCGCCAGCGCTAATCCTGCCTTGCCGGCCGAGTGGCGCGATTTCTTCGCGCTCACCAAGCCCCGGGTGATGAGCTTGGTGGTGTTCACCGGCTTGTGCGGCCTGCTCGCTGCGCCCGGGGAGATCCACCCCGTATTGGCCTTCACCGCCGTCCTTTGCATTGCGCTGGGCGCGGGCGGAGCGGGCGCGCTCAACATGTGGTGGGAAGCGGACATCGATGCGAAGATGAAGCGCACCGCGAAGCGTCCCCTGCCGCAGGGGCGGGTGACGCGGATCGATGCGCGGGACTTCGGCGTCGCCCTGTCAGTGGCATCGGTGCTGTTGATGGGGATCGCGGTCAACTGGCTCGCCGCCGCGATCCTCGCCGGATCGATCGTCTATTATGCGGTGATCTACACGATATGGCTGAAACCGCGGACGCCGCAGAACATCGTCATCGGCGGCGGCGCCGGCGCGTTTCCCCCGCTGATCGGGTGGGTGGCGGTGACCGGCGAGATTACGCTGATGCCGGTGCTGCTTTTCGCACTGATCTTCACCTGGACGCCGCCGCACTTCTGGGCGCTCGCGCTGTTCGTGAAGAGCGATTACGCCAAGGCCGGCATCCCCATGCTGCCGGTGGTCGCTGGCGAGGTGACCACCCGCAAACAGATTTTCGCCTATTCGCTGGTTCTTTTCGCGGTGAGTCTCGCGCCCTGGTGGGTTGGCGGGACCGGAGCGATCTATGGTGTGGCCGCGCTGGTACTGTCCGCTATCTTTGTGGCGCTGGCCGTCCCGGTGGCGTTGCGCCGTGCGGTAGAAGGGGATCGCATGAAGCCTGAGAAGCGGTTGTTCAGCTTTTCGGTCCTCTACCTCTTTGCCCTGTTCGGCGCGCTGGTTGCGGATCGGGTCCTGCTCGGGCAGGGTGCCTTGTGATGACGCCTGAAGAGAAATCGCAGCTCAAGCGGGCGCGGCGCGGCCGCAACATCGCCCTGGCAATCGCGCTGATTGCCTTTGTCGTTCTGTTTTACGCGATAACGATCGTGAAGATGGTGGATTGAAGTGACCGGAATTGTTCTCGAACGGAAGAATCGCCGCACGGCGGTCGTCGGTGTCGGGTTGGCTTTGGGGATGCTTGGTCTCGGCTTCGCGGCGGTGCCGCTATATGACCTATTTTGCCGCGTCACTGGTTTCGGCGGGACCACGCAAGTGGCCACGGAGGCGCAGGCTTCGCAGGCCGAGGCTTTCGCACGCAGCGCCGGGGCCCCGGTCATGTCGATCCGTTTCGATGCCAACACCGCGCGCGACATGCCGTGGCAGTTCAGACCACGGCAGGTCACCGACCGGGTTCAGGTCGGGCAGCGTGACCTCGCGATCTACGAAGCCAAGAACCTTTCGGCCGTACCGATCACCGGCACGGCGACTTTCAACGTCGAGCCCAAGCAGGCCGGCAAGTACTTCCACAAAATCCAGTGCTTCTGCTTCACGGAACAGACGCTGCAGCCTGGCCAGGAAGTGACCATGCCGGTGCTCTATTACGTCGACCCGGCGGCCCTGGACGATCCGAACATGAAGAACGTCGAGCAGATCACGCTCAGCTACACCTTCCACAGGTCCAACTAGCCACCAGCAACCCACTAGACCCGCCTGCGACGCGGCATTAAGGGCGGTCGCCAAGCAAGGATCAGGAAAGCACCATGGCCGGCGCCAAGAATCACGACTATCATATCCTGCCACCCGACATCTGGCCGTTGATCGGCGGAATTTCGGCGTTCGTCCTCACGACCGGCTTCGTGATGTACATGCACGAGATGGCGGGCCACTGGCTGGTGTTCGGCCTCGGCATCGCGATGCTGATCGCCACCTTCTATGCCTGGTTCTCGAAAGTCGTGGCTGAGGCGCAAGCCGGCGATCACACCCCGGTGGTGCAGCTTCACCTGCGCTACGGCATGATCCTGTTCATTGCCTCGGAAGTGATGTTCTTCGCCGGCTGGTTCTGGGCCTGGTTCGACTTCGCCCTGTTCCCGAACGAACTGACCGAAGTGGTCGGCGGCGTGTTCCCGCCCGCGGCTATCGAAGCCGTCATGGATCCGTTCGCGCTGCCGCTGCTCAACACGCTGATCTTGCTATGCTCGGGTACCACGCTGACTTATGCGCACCACTCGCTGATCCACGGCGACCGCGACGGCCTGAAAAAGGGCTTGTGGATGACGGTGGCGCTGGGCGTGCTGTTCACCTGCATCCAGGCGTACGAGTACATGCACGCGCCGTTCGATTTCGGCGGCAACACCTACAGCTCGGCGTTCTACATGGCGACCGGCTTCCACGGCTTCCACGTGCTGGTCGGAACGATCATGCTGATCGTCTGCTTGCGCCGCGCCTATCTCGGCCACTTCACCCCGCGGCAGCATTTCGGCTTCGAAGCGGCCGCCTGGTATTGGCACTTCGTCGACGTGGTGTGGCTGTTCCTGTTCATCGTCGTCTACGTGTGGGGCGGCTGGGGCGCCGAATTCCACTAAGATGACTCGCCGAATTCCGCTGCTGCCGACGCTCCTCGTCGCGGCAGCGGTGGCGACGATGATCGGCCTTGGGGTTTGGCAGCTTCAGCGCGCCGAGTGGAAGGCCGGGCTGATTTCCAGCTACGAACAGGCGCAGTCGATGTCGTCGACCGTGCCTTGGCCTCGTGATGAGGCGGCGGTCCAAGCCTCGTTGTTCCGTTGGAGCGAGTTCGCGTGCGACCGCGTACTGGGCGCGCGCGCCGGCGCAGGGACCCGTGCCGATGGGGCGAAAGGCTGGCAACATATCGCGCGCTGCGCGCTCGACACCGGCGATGAGGCCGAGGTCGCGCTGGGCTGGTCGCCGCACCCCCAGGCGCCGCAATGGGAAGGCGGCGAAACGCGCGGCGTGATTGCGCCGAGCGGAGTGCTGGTTGCAGCGCCTCCCCTGGCGGGACTGGAGCCGCTGGCGCTCCCCGATCCCGCGGACCTGCCCAACAACCACTTGGGTTATGCCGGTCAATGGTTCTTCTTCGCGCTGACCGCGGCCATCATCTACGTGCTGGCACTACGCCGCCGCCGTTAAGCGCAGTTCGAGGTCGCATTCGCCGCCCGCCTTCCTATTTAGCGCCAAACGCGGAGGAGACGATCGTGGTGGACGGGAAGGAGGGCGATGCCCTCCCGTGGATATTCAAATCGGGCTTGAAGGGGATCTGCCCGCGCTGCGGCGAAGGGCGGATGTTCCGGTCGTGGCTCAAGCTGACCGATCGGTGCGAATCGTGCGGGCTCGACTATCGCTTCGCCTCGCCCGACGATGGGCCCGCGTTCTTCTCGCTCTGCGTGGTGGCTTTGCCGCTGATCTTCTTCGTCGTCTGGCTGGAAGTGGCCCAGAGCCCGCCATTCTGGGTACACCTGCTGACCTCGTTTCCGTTGATGATCGCTGGCTGCGTGGTGCCGCTGCGGCCGATAAAAGGCTGGCTGGTCGCGTCGCAATACGTGAACAAGAGCCAGGAAGCCGGCACCCAAGGGTTGTGGGCCAAGCTCCACCGGGACGAGGCGCAACGACCGAACGAGTAGCTGCGCCTACTTGTACATGCCTACGCGCAAGTTGATGCCATGCTCGAGCCAGGCTTTCATCGCGCAGAGCATCTGTGACCAGCCCTGGCAGTTTCCATAGCTCGCCTGCAGCGCGCCCTGGTTGAAACGCCAGCCTTCCTCTGCGATTTCGACCAGCGTGCGGCCATCCTCGAGAGCGCTGAAGCTCATCGTCACCGTGGTTTCGTAGCTGGCGGGCTCGATCTCACCGCCGTCGACGTTGGGCGCCTCACCTTCGCTCGCTTCCCAGCGAAGGACGATGCGCTGGTTGGGCACGACCTCCACTACATGAACGGGGAACGCCCCCGGGTAGTCGTGGAAGTCCCAGGTAACCGTAGCGCCAGTTTCCAGGCGTCCCTTTGCTCCGCCAGTGGTGAAGTAGCTCGACAGCTGGTCCGGATCGACGACAGCTTCGAATACGGTCTCGACCGGGCGGGCAATCCGCGCAGCCACTCTGAACTTGAGCTCCATCCTCGAACTCCTCGATTGAGTCGCCGGTAATCATGTTATAAAAACGTAACATGTCAACCGACGACGATCTCGACCGGGTGTTCAAAGCGCTAGCGAACCCGGTGCGCCGCCGGATTTGCGACGAACTCCGCCTGCGCCCGCTGACCACCTCGCAACTGTGCGGATGCTTTCCAGAGCTCGATCGCTGTACCGTGATGCAGCACCTCGGCAATCTTGAGCGCGCGGGGTTGGTGGTGCCGGTGCGCAAAGGCCGGCAGCGGTTCAATTATCTCGATGCAATGCCGATTCAGGCCATCCACGAGCGCTGGATCGGGCCGCACGCCGCGCAGGCTGCCGTCGGCTTGAGCCGGCTCAAGCGTGAGCTGGAAACCGCCAGCTCCGACGAAGGGAATTTGGTGGCGGATTAGAGGGCCTTGCTTGCGCGCCCCGCAGCCCACCGCTAACCGCCGGTTCCCATGGAATATGTCTCCACTCGCGGCAGCGCACCGGCGCTCGATTTCGAAGGCGTAACGCTGGCTGGCCTAGCCTCGGACGGCGGGCTCTACGTGCCGCGCCAGTGGCCGCGGTTCTCGGCCGGCGAGATTGCGGCAATGGCCGGGTTGCCTTACGCCGAGCTGGCAGTGCGAGTCATGGCGCCGTTCGTCGGCGAAAGCTTGAGCGAAGACAGGCTGCGCCAGCTCTGCCACGAGGCTTACGGCCGCTTCGCCCATGCGGCGGTCACCCCGCTCAAGCAACTCGACGAGCGGCAGTGGCTGCTCGAGCTGTTCCATGGTCCGACGCTGGCGTTCAAGGACGTCGCGCTGCAGCTGCTGGGGCGCTTGTTCGAGGAGTTTCTGTCGCGGCGCGAAGACCGCCTGACGATCGTTGGCGCGACTAGCGGCGACACCGGCTCAGCGGCGATCGACGCGGTGGCGGGCCGAGCGAACATCGACATTTTCATGCTGCATCCGAAAGGCCGGGTCAGCGAAGTGCAGCGCCGGCAGATGACCAGTGTCCTCGCGCCAAACGTCCACAACATCGCCATCGACGGCAGCTTCGACGATGCCCAGGCGATGGTGA
>CAYTPY010000113.1:0-5715 GCA_964439725.1 uncultured Erythrobacter sp.
AAGCGGAGGATCCATGCACCAGACCCGTGTCAAACAAGCGCCGGCGCTTGATGGCATCAGTCCGTATGTCCTGAGCCTGCGTGAGGAGCTTCGCGCCGGGTCGATGAAGCGACTTGGGCAATTCCAACTCGGCGACTTGCAGGTGGATGTAACTCAAGGTCGCGATTCCGTTTGGGCGCTTATACGCCGAGAGGGCTCCGGGGGCCTGGCCATGCGGGCCGCGTATATCCCCAGCGGAGACATGAGAGTGCGCAAGGCAAAGGGCGGCGAAGGCCTTGCTCTGGAACTAGAAGTCGACAGCGTGATCGGCCAGCACCGTATCTGCTTCACGACCAGCGGCGCCGATCTCCATCGTTTCCTCGCCCACGTCACTTTCACGCCGGCCGTTGACATGCGGATACCTTTCATCCCGCGCGACCTTTATCCGCTCGACGAAAATGACGATCCGACGGGCGCGGTGGGCAACGTGGAGGCAGCGCAACGCGGTCACAACAGCGGCTTGGTCTATTTCCGCGTCGACGAGCCGCAGTTCGGCAGCGTCCTCTACTTCCAGGATCTCACGGCGCTTAATCCTTATTTCTTGGCGACAGGCACGACGCCTGACGGTGTGGTCGGCGGCGAGTGGCCGGAACTCGGCTATCTGCCTCCGACGCCCGAAAGCCAAGAGGTTCCCGAACCCGAACTGCTTCGGGCGGGGGAGGAGATCGTCCTGTCCAGGGCAATCTTGGTGGTACGGGACTGGGCCGGCGACAACGAGCAGGAGATGGCGCGCCAATTCCTGCAGATGCTCGGAGTCGCCTATCGCGACGTCGATCAGCCGCAGGCCGAATACCGCGATTGGATCGACCGCGCCGAGCGCACGATCCGCGACTTGGACACTTCGGAGCAGGCGCGCCGCAAGGAATACGGCAACCTCTACATCATGCCTTACCCGGATGGGGAATATCCGGACGTCATGGTGCAGCTGTCCGTCGCCCAGGCCTTGCACGAATGGGGCCGTTGGCACGGTGAGCCGCACCCGCTTGAGGCCGAGCTCCTGGCCGGCATCGAGAAGTTCTACGACAAGAAGTTCAAGACCTTGCGCCGGTATCTTCCCAGCGTGGGGGAAGCGCAGGGCAAGGACCCAGACGCAGTCGATTCCTGGTATCTCTACCACCCGATGCTGAACCTTGGGCGGCTGGCCTTGGACGGCAACGAGCAATGCCGCGATCTGCTGCTGCGTTCCGTGGACTACGGCATCAGGGCAGCGCAGCATTTCGAATACGCCTGGCCGATCATGTACAAGATCCAGGACTTCTCGGTCATTCAGGAGGTGCGCGGCGACGAGCATTTCGGACAAACCGATGTAGGCGGCATCTACGCTTACGTGATGGTTCAGTGCTTCGAACTAACCGGGGAAGAGCGTTTCCTGCAGGAAGCGCGCCGGGCGATCGACAAGGCCCGGGAACTGCGCTTCGACCTGCTCTACCAGGCCAACCTAACGGTGTGGGGGGCCGTCGCCTGCCTGCGTTTGTGGCGGATTACTGACGACAAGACCTATCTGGATCAGAGCTATTCATACCTCGCCGGGTTCTTCCACAATGCGATCATCTGGGAGTCGCGACTCGGCACCGCCCAGCACTTCAAGACCTTCCTTGGCGTGACCTGTCTGCACGATGCCCCATACATGGCGATGTACGAGTGCTTCGAGAGCTATGCCGGTTTCGACGAGTACCTGCAGCAGGCCGGGCCCGAGCTCGAGCCCGCCGCACGCATGCTGGTGAGCGAGTACTGCCGCTATGCCCTCGACCGCGCCTGGTTCTATTATCCCGACGCGCTGCCGGCCGATGCCATCCAGGAGGGCGATCGCCAGAGCGGAGTCATCAACCGCGAGCTGTCATTCCCGCTCGAGGATCTCTATCCCGACGGCCAGCCGGCAGGCCAGGTCGGCCAGGAAATCTACGGCTGCGGCGCAGCGTTCGCTTTCGCTACCCGCTCGCACCACCATGTCGACGAGGCGCCGTTCCGCCTTTACTGCAACCACTTCATCCGCGCTTCCGAGCGGACAGGCGAGCGGGCGCTCAGCCTCCAGCTCGACGGCGGCGAAAGCTGCTTTGCTGACGTCAGCCTCGTCCGCCTCAAGCGCAGGAAACTGCCCGACGCCGCTATCGTCACCAGCGGAGGCGACAAGATCCGCGCCTGCGCAAGTTCCGACGATCGCATCGATTTCCGCGTGCCGGCGAACGGCCGCTTCGTTCTCACTTGGGAATAATCACGTGACCGAAAAGACAAGCCATACCTCGCTAGGAGGCAAGCGGGTCCTCGTCACAGGCGGCACCACCGGCATCGGCCGGGCGTTGGTGAAGATGCTGGTGGAGCAGGGGGCCCGCGTCCTCACCTTCGGCCGCAATCAGCCTGAGCTCAACGACTCGCTGGAGAACGCCCGTGGCGGCTCCGGCGAAGCGCGGGGGCTAACGGCCGATGCCAGCACCAAGGAAGGCGTGGACCGGGTTTTCGAGGAAGTCGACCAAAAGCTCGGCGGACTCGATATCCTCGTCTGCTGCGCAGCGCTTGGTGCGCAGCCGCTCCACGAGATGGAGGAAGACGACTGGCGCTACGTCATCGAAACCAACCTGATCGGCTACATGGCCTGCGCCCGGCGCGCGATCAAACGGATGGAAAGCACCGGCGGCGGCCAGCTTGCATTCGTGAGCTCGATCAGCAGCACGATCAAGGCGCCCGGGGAGAGCGTCTATACCGCGACGAAAGCCGGCATCGATGCCTTCGCCGAGACGCTCCGCAAGGAGATCTCGGAGGAGAAGAATATTAAGATCAGCGTCATCCAGCCCGGCTCAGTCGGCACCGACATGCAGGAGTGTACCGAGGACGAAAAGCGTGAGGCGATCGCCAACCACGAGATGCTCTACGCCGAGGAGCTGGCCGAGACGATCGTGTTCGCGCTGACCCGCTCGCCAAGGACCGACATCGTCACTCTTCGCGTCGAACCGCGTGTGCAGAAGACCACCTAATGAAGGCAGCCATCAAGAACGAGGAGGGCACGTTCGACCTCAAGGAAGTCGACGAGCCTGTCATTCCGACCCACGACTTCGTGAAGGTGCGCGTTCGCGTCGCCGGCATTTGCGGCACCGACCTGCGCCACTGGCGCAAGCCCGAGGAATCGCTCTGCGGCAAGATCACCGGGCACGAGCTTGCCGGGGAAGTGGTCGCGGTGGGCGAGGGCGTCACGAACGTGAAGCCCGGCGACAGGGTGGTCGTCGAGACGGTGATGGGGGACGGCGCCTGTCCCTACTGCAACGTCAAGCGCTACAATATCTGCGAGCACCTCTACGACGTGCGGATGAAGTTCGTCTACCACGCGTACGGCGAGTTCCTCGTCGGCCCGTCGCATAAGATGTACCTGCTGCCGGACCATGTCAGCTTCGAGGAAGCGACGCTCGTCGACACCTTGTCGGTCTGCCTCCATGCGCAGCACTTGTCGGGCCTGACGATCAACGATCGGGTGGCGATCATCGGCGCCGGACCGATCGGCCTCGGCCAGTTGATGCTGGCGAAGGCGAGCGGCGCCGACGTGATGATCACCGACATCGTCGACAGCGCGCTCGACCTTGCGAAGGACCTGGGCGCAGACATCGTGGTCAACTCGCATCGCGACGATCCCGCGAAGATCGCGATGGAATGGACGGACGGGCGCGGCGCGGACATCGTGTTCGAATGCGCCGGCGGACCGTCGATGCCGCAGACGCTGCCCCAGGCGACCAGGATGGTGCGGCGCGGCGGCAAGGTGATGATGGTGGGCGGCTTTGACGAGGGAGAAGTGTCGATCCCGCTGGAGTGGCAGCGCATCCAGATGTCGGAGATCCAGCTCATCCCGTCGGCCAGCTTCTCCTACCGCGACATTTACGCGGAGCAGGGTGAAGTGGTGGAACTGATCGCCAAGGGCAAGCTGCCGGTCGGCAAGCTGATCACCCACAAGTTCAAGCTGGAAGAGATCAACGAGGCCTTCGACGTTGCGAACGAGAAGGAGCGGACCGGCGCCGTCTTCGTCGCGATCACGCTCGATTAAGGCGCCTCGGTCCCTCCGTCGCTTCCGGACGTAGCTATCTCGTCGCCTAATCGGCGACTCACCCCCGCGAGTTTGCTCGTCGCCGGCATATTAGCGATGCCGTCGTAAAGGCTTGTAAGGTAAGCTAAATCGAAGCTCGTGAGACGTTCAGGCTCGTGTGCGACACTGTCGAACAGGCTTAGTATGGTGGCGGCGGCCAGTTCGCCCCGGGTTTCGCGGGTGAGCGCGAGACCGCGCATAGTGGCGTAGTCAGCAAGCTGAAGTAGCGACTTGCCGCGCACTTCCGCTCCATCGAAGATGACCAGCACTGACACGATATCCTCCCGGGTCGGAAAATAGATTCGGGAATGGGACGCCCAACCCGCTGCAATCGGGGGCAGGGTCATTCGGACAGGAGATCCGCTCGCATCAAACGATATCGTACGTTCGGGAGTGGAAGCGGCATCGCGCTGACTGGGGACTGGCATTCCAGTGTTCGTGCGCGTGACGGTATTCACCCACACACGTGCCGCTCGCGACGAGTCCAGCAGTTCGCCTCTTTGATCCGTGGACAGGCCCGCAAGCATGTAGCCCTGACGCCGAGCCAACTCCGTGAGTTGCGTCTGTGCGTCGTCTACGACGGCTACGATAAAGTTAGGCTCGCATTTTCCGTCATCAGCCGCAAGCCGAAGGCCCAACTGCTCCGAGTTATAACGAATGCGGTCGACGATGTAGCTGGCCGCTTCTTCCTTCAGTCCCATGACGCCCGGGCAAATCCGCTGTTCGAACCGTGCCAACGGATTATCGAGCGGGCTACCCACAATAGAAACATTGCGGGCCTGTTCAGTGATGGCTCGTTCTTTCGACTGCTTTTGACCCGTAACGATGATGTCAGAATCGGGTACCTGCTGCGCTGCCACCGGCATCCCAGCCGCAAAAGCCATGAAGCCAATAAGGATGCGCCGAACATTGTGAGCGGTCAGCATAGTTCCTCCACGTGAGCGGCGGCGACCGCAGGCGAAGGTACCCGCGCACGCACGTGCGATCAATCTCCCGGCTGCATACAAAAAAAGGGCGCCCCAGCGGGCGCCCTTATCGTTTCCGATGCTGCCGGAAGTCAGCCTTCGACGTGTTCGGCCAGAACGGTGAGGCCGCTGGCGCTCACTTCGGCGAAGCCGCCGCGCACGTCGATGCTTTCGAACTCCGAGCCGGCGCTGCGATAGATCTTCACCGCGCCGTCACGGATGGTCGACATGAAGGGCGCGTGGCCCTCGAGCACGCCGAATTCCCCTTCCGCACCGGGGACGACCACCATGTGGACGTCTTCGGCGCGGACCAGGCGGGCCGGCGTCACGAGTTCGAAGTGGAGGGCCATGGCCTCAGGCTTCCTCGGCGAGGCGCTTGGCCTTCTCGACCGCTTCCTCGATGCCGCCCACCATGTAGAACGCGGCTTCGGGCAGGTGGTCGTACTCGCCGTCCACCACGGCCTTGAACGAGCGTACGGTGTCTTCCACCTGGACGAACTTGCCCGGGATGTTGGTGAAGACTTCGGCGACGTGGAACGGCTGGCTGAGGAAGCGCTGAATCTTGCGCGCGCGGGCGACGATCAGCTTATCCTCTTCCGACAGTTCGTCCATGCCCAGGATGGCGATGATGTCCTGCAGCGACTTGTA
>CAYTPY010000114.1:0-1986 GCA_964439725.1 uncultured Erythrobacter sp.
CTCCACCGAGCGCAAGCTGATAAGCGCGGTGCGCGAGTTGTAGGCCGAGGAGGTCGCTCACGTTCTCGCCCAGCGTCAGGCGCCCGTCGATGAATGTCCTTCCATCACTCAAGGGGCAGAAGGACCCAAATTGTTCCACCAGCGGTTCGATCGCCTTTGTGAACGCCTTCCTATCGGCAGGGTCCCACCAGTTCCGCAAAGCTCCTGCCGCGTCGCGCTTGCTTCCTTGATCGTCGAAGCCATGGCTGATCTCATGGCCTATGATGACGCCGATCGCCCCATAATTGACGGCAAGGTCGGCCGCCGGATCGTAGAAGGGAGGTTGCAGAATACCGGCTGGGAGGATGATCTGGTTCCGCTCCATCCGGTAGGATGCATTTACTGTGTGAGCGGGGAAGGGCCAGCGCGTGCTATCCACCGGTGTGCCTAGCTTCGCCAGCGCGTCTTCCTGATGCCAGCGTGCCGCCGCCATGGCGTTGCGCAGGGGGTCGGTCGGCGAGATGTCGAGCCCTTGGTATCGCTGCGGATGGGTACTCCAGCCGACCTGCACGTCCAGCACCGCAAGTTTTTGGAGTGCCGCGTGGCGGGTCTGCTCGCGGAAGCCCGGCGCGGCGGTCAGGCGTTCTCGCATCGCCGCGAGGACGTTTTCAACGATCTTCCTAACATGCTCTTTCGCCGCTGAGGAGAAATGCCGCGCCGCATACTCGCAGCCAAGCAGGTCCGGCATCTGCTGGTTCACGGCCCCGATCGCCCGCTCCCATCGGGGGCGCTGCTGAAGCCGTCCACGGATCAGATGCTCGAAAATTGCGAAGTGTGCTTCCTCCAGCCCCAGCACGGCGGAATGGTGATCGAGGAAGTGGGCGGCCAGGAATGCCTTCAACACTGGCAGCGGCGTGGACGCGATCAGTCGCATTATGGCGGGCAGTCCCGCTCTGGTAAGATCCTGCGCTGTCGCAACGTTGGGCGGAAGGGTTTGGTACGCCAGTATGACGTCCGGCCTCATCCGCACGTTCTGTGCCAATACCTGAGAGAGAGGGAAGGCAGGGGCGAGCGCCGCGACATTTGCGACGGCCAGCTTACGGCAAGCGAGGCTGGGATCGCGCAGCACCGTGCGCGGCCAGTGTAATGCGGCCATTTCCCGCTCGAAATCGAAAAGCTCTTCCGCCGGGGCAAAGGACGGCTCGCCGGCTTCGTCCAACAGGAAGGCCAAATACCCTCGATAGGCAGAGCGGATTCTCTCTTCCTCTTCACCGTTCGCCAAATAGAGCTCCGGCGCCGGCAGCCCGACCTGAGCAGGCGCGAGTGAGAGCAGATGCTCCGTCGGTTCCTTAGGGTCCACTTCGACACCCAGTGCCAGTAGAGACGGCATCGCTGCGTCTGCCGAAATGGCGAGCAACTCCTCAAGGGTTGCGGCGCGGGCGATGCGGGAAAGTACGGGGCGGGCGGGGCGGATCCCAGCGCGGCTGAGCGCCTCGCTATCCATGAACGCTGTGTATGCGTCCACAATACGCCGCTGCCTGGTTCCCGCGGGCGCCGAGGCCGCGCCCATTTCCTCGATCATGGTCTGCAGGCGCCGGGCCGTGTTCTTTGCGACTAGCGTGAACTGATCGAGACTGCTGAGCCCATCAGGGATGGAATGGCTGTCGATCCATCTGCCGTTGCAGTGGCGGAAGAAGTCATCGCCGGGCGTGACGCTAGGGTCCGCAGCATCGTTGTCGACACCCCAGCGACCGGTTAAGATTGGCGGCAAATTTCCTTCGCAGGGATCGGTCGGGGTGTCGAGATTTAGCTGGTGCCTCATCGTTTTACCCTTCGATGCTGGCTCAAAACGGCCTGTCGTGTGGGCGAAACGGGCACCGCGTACGACAGCCGGAGATAGTCTACCGAACAAACTATTGTATTGGCAACCAATGGCGTTACCATCCGGACCGAGTCAACAAGGAGAGTCGGAATGGCCTGGAAAAAGCCCGAAATTGAAGAAGTTGC
>CAYTPY010000114.1:2086-4314 GCA_964439725.1 uncultured Erythrobacter sp.
CTTCGCCAGCAGATCGAGCGGACTCCTGCGCTTCACCCGCGGCAGGGCCTGCGCCACACACCTATCGCCGGCGTCGTGCTGACTGGGGGCGATGTGGACGTAGTGGCCGGCCTCCTCACGATGAGGGAGCGGGAGCCGTTCACCCTCCTCGCGACCGATCGCATCCATCAGGTGCTGGAGGATAATCCGATTTTCAATGTGTTAGCGCGAGATGTCGTGAAGCGGGAGCGCCTGGTGCTTGGTGAGCAGCGGCCGCTTGACGACCAACTCAGCGTCACACTTTTCCCCGTGCCGGGTAAGGTACCGCTATATCTGGAAGAGGGGGACGGCCAGCCTCCGATTGTGGAGGACGGCACCACAGTGGGCGTTGAAGTGACCGATGGTCAGCTGCGGATGCTGTACATCCCCGGATGCGCCGCGATGTCGGATGCTCTGCGTGCCCGCTTGCAAGGAGCTCACATCGTGTTCTTTGATGGCACCCTGTGGCGCGATGACGAAATGGTCACCGCCGGCCTGAGTGCAAAGACAGGGCGGCGAATGGGGCATATGAGCCTCAGCGGCCCTGGCGGCACGATCGAGGCGTTCCGTACGATCGATGTGCGGCAGAAGGTGATCATCCATATGAACAACTCGAACCCCGTGCTGCTGGCGGATTCGCCAGAGCGGGCCGAGGCGGAAGCGGCCGGCTGGATTGTTGCGCATGATGGGCTGGATTTCGAGCTCTGACCGACACACTCGCATCCCTCGCCCGCCCCATTTCACCCGCCCGGTTGGAAGCTGAACTGCGCGCCATCGGCGCGGAGCGGTATCACATCCATCACCCGTTCCACCGCCTGTTGCACGACGGGAAGCTGTCGCGCGCGCAGGTCCAGGCATGGGCACTCAACCGCTACTATTATCAGGCATCCATCCCTGCGAAGGACGCGATCCTGATGGCGCGCCTGCCCACATCGGAGGAACGGCGCGAGTGGCGGCGGCGGATCGAGGATCACGATGGCACGGCCGACAAGCCCGGCGGCGGGATCGAGCGCTGGCTGATCCTGGCTGAAGGGGTGGGGCTGGACCGCACGCTGGTGGAAAGCGCCACGCAGATTCTCCCGGAAACGCGCTTCGCCGTGGACGCCTATGTGCATTTCGTACGCGACCGAACCTTGCTGGAAGCGGTCGCCTCCTCCCTGACGGAGCTGTTCTCCCCCACCATCATCGCGGAGCGCGTCTCGGGCATGCTGCGTAACTATGGCTGGATCGAGCCGGAGACGCTGGCCTACTTCACCCCGCGCCTCACACAGGCGCCGCAGGACAGCGACTGGGCTCTCGCCTACGTCCGTCGCCATGCAGATACGCGCGAGAAGCAGGAAGCAGTGCTGGCCGCGCTGCGCTTCAAATGCGACGTGCTCTGGTCGCAGCTGGACGGGCTCTACTACGCTTATGTCGCGCCGGGCCTCATTCCTCCGGGCGCGTTCGTTCCGGGCGAAGGGGCATGACGGATCTCGGCACGGTCCCGGCCTTCCGCAAGGGTGTGAAGCTCCGGTTTGACGAGGTGCGGAGCCGCTGGATTGTTCTTGCCCCGGAGAAGCTGCTGCTACCGGATGAGGTCGCCACGGAGATACTGAAACTGGTGGACGGCGCCCGCTCCATCGATGCCATCGTCGGCAGTCTCGCGACCCGGTTCGATGCGCCGAGGGACATCATTTCCGGCGATGTCGTACAGGCGTTGCAGGACCTTTCGGCCCGTGGAGCAATCCAGTTGTGAGCGGCTTTCAACCCCCGATGGGGCTCATTGCGGAGCTAACCCATCGCTGCCCCTTGCAGTGCGCCTATTGCTCCAATCCGCTCGCGATGGACCGTCCAGAGGATGAGCTGACCACGCAGGATTGGCGGCGCGTCCTCGACCAGGCAGCTGAGATCGGCGTCCTTCAGGTGCATTTCTCGGGCGGCGAACCGATGGCGCGGCGCGACCTCGCGCAACTGGTCGCTCATTCCGCCAGCCGCGATCTTTACACCAACATCATTACTTCCGGCGTTCTGCTCACGGATGCGGCAATGGCCGAATTGCTGGAAGCGGGGATCGATCACATTCAGCTGAGCTTCCAGGATTCCCGCTCTCCGGAAGCAGAACGGATCGGCGGCTACAAAGGCGGGCACGCCAAGAAGCTCGAAGCTGCCCGTCGCATCCGCGAGGCAGGCCTGCCGCTCACCGCCAACTTCGTGCTGCACAAGCAAAATGC
>CAYTPY010000114.1:4414-5691 GCA_964439725.1 uncultured Erythrobacter sp.
GCCGAAGCCCTGCATGGGCGGCTGGGCCCGCCGGTTCATCAACATTTCGCCCTCGGGCAAGGCGCTGCCCTGCCACGCAGCGGAGACGTTACCGGGGCTCACTTTCCCTTCGGTGCGAGACACGTCCTTGCAGGCGATCTGGAACGACAGCGACGCATTTCGCCGCTTCCGCGGCACGGAGTGGATGCCGGAGCTCTGCCGCACTTGTGACCGTCGAGAGATCGATTGGGGCGGATGTCGCTGCCAGGCGTTGGCACTTGCCGGTGACGCGGCAGCGGCGGATCCAGTCTGCACTCGTTCTCCTCACCACCACCTCGTAACGGAGGCAACCGCCGCCGCGGAGGGCGCATCGCTGGAGTTGGTGCCGCGGCGGCTGCACAGGCATTCCGCATGACAGACTTCCGAACTCCTTACCCACCCGTCGAGCCTTACGACACCGGCACGCTCGACGTGGGGGATGGCCACACCTTGTACTATGAACGCTGCGGCACGCCCGGCGCAAAGCCGGCGGTGTTCCTGCACGGCGGGCCGGGCGGAGGCGTATCCGCGAGGCATCGCCAGTTATTCGACCCCGCGCGTTACGACGTGCTGTTGTTCGATCAGCGCGGATGTGGCCGCTCCACGCCGCACGCCGGACTGGAGGCGAATACGACCTGGCACCTCGTGGCCGACCTCGATCGGTTGCGCGAGATGATCGGCGCGGACCGCTGGCTGGTCTTTGGCGGATCGTGGGGATCGACCCTCGCTCTAGCCTACGCTCAGACGCATCCGGAGCGGGTCAGTGAGATGGTGCTGCGCGGTATCTTCACCGCTAGCCAGAGGGAACTGGACTGGTACTACCAGTACGGCGCATCAGAGATCTTCCCCGAGCTTTGGGAAGACTTCATCGCGCCCATTCCGGTGGAGGAGCGAGACGACCTCCGCGCCGCCTATCGCCGCCGACTGACTGGCAAGGATGAGGCGGCGCAGCTTGAGGCAGCGAAAGCTTGGTCCATGTGGGAAGGACGAACGCTTACTCTGCTCCCGGATTCTCAGGTAAGCTCTGGATTTGGCGATCCGCACTTCGCGTTGGCCTTTGCCCGGATCGAAAACCACTATTTCGTGAATGGCGCATGGCTGGAAGAGGGCCGGCTCATCCGGGACGCGAGCAAATTGCGTTCGATTCCCGGCACTATCATCCAGGGACGATATGACGTGGTGTGCCCTGCGCGTACCGCGTTTGAGCTACACCGGGCGTGGCCCGAAGCCGAGTTTCACCTAATCGAGGGGGCCGGCCA
>CAYTPY010000115.1:0-1774 GCA_964439725.1 uncultured Erythrobacter sp.
GCGCGGAAAGCGAGCACCTTCTCCACGCCACGCCGCCAGATCTGCGCGGTCGCCAGGACAATCACGCCAACGCCGCGCTCGACCGCCGCGCTGTTCCACGGCTCGCCCACGCAGGCCCCATCGATCTCGCCCGCCGCCATCGCCTCGGCGACGAAAGGCGGCGAGACGGTCGTGATCTCGACGTCCTCGTCCGGACGAATGCCGGACGCGGCGAGCCAGTAGCGCAGCATGTAATTGTGGCTCGAGTAACGGTGCACCACGCCGAAACGCAGCTTGCGGCCCGCCGCGGCCCGCGACCGGGCTTCTTCGGCAAGCGCAGCGCCGAGCTGGGCCGGGTCCGACAGCTTGCCCGGCTCCGCTACTTTGGACGCCAAATCAGCGCTCATCGTCACCGCGTTGCCGTTGAGGCCCAGCACGAACGGCGCCGCCAGCGGCTGCGCCGGGCGTCCTCGGCCGAGCGTCGTGGCAATCGCCAGTGGCGCGATCAGGTGCGCCGCGTCGCTGTGGCCGTAGAGCAGTCGGTCGAGCACCGTGGCCCAGCTGACATCGCGCTGGAAACTCAGCGTCAGCCCCTCTTCTTCGGCAAAGCCGTGCTCGTGCGCCAGGATCGGCAGGCAGGCGTCGACCAGCGGCAGGAAGCCGATCGTCAGGTGCTCCGTCATGCCCTTCCCCCCAGTAGTTCATGCGCGGTGATCACCGCTTCGGCGATGTCGGCGATGCGCCGGCTCGAACTCATCGCCGCGCGGCGCAGCTCCGCATAGGCTTGGGGCTCGGTCACCCCCTTACTCTGCATCAGGATGCGCTTCGCTTTGTCGATCGCCTCGCGCTCGGCCAGCTTGCCTTTGGCTTCGGCGAGGTCCGCCTGAAGGCGGGCGAAGGCGTTGAAACGCCGCAGCGCCAGGTCGACCACCGGCCGGATGCGGTTCGCAGCGAACCCGTCCACGACGTAGACCGAAACCCCGGCATCGATCGAGGCGCCGATCGATTCCTCGTCCGATTCGTCGACGAACATCGCGATGGGGCGGGCGAGCGCCCGGCTGACGGTGAAGTACTCCTCCAGCACGTCGCGCGATGGATTGCCGAGGTCGATCAGCACGATATCGGGCGCGATCTCCTCGATGCGGGCGAGCAGCCCGTGCCGCTCGGTTAGGACAAAAAGCTCGCATCCGAGAAGCTGTGCGAGGCCCTCCTCGATAACCGAGGCGCGACTGGCACTTTCGTCGACGATGGCGATCCGCACTTCCGCCTAGTGCATTGCACAAAGGGCGGTTTGCAAGTGCGAGATTGCGCCGCGGCCTAGTCAAACTCGAGTGATGGCGGCACAAGGGCCACAGTTTCGAGGGGAGAAAAGAGGGGTCATGGCCGAAGTCGACCTGCAGGCGGCGCAGCAGCGCTACAGTTCGGTGGCGATCCTGCTGCACTGGGTGATCGCGCTGGCATTGGCGTTCCAGCTCGCGCTCGGCTTCGCGATGCCGAAGGACGAGAGCGGTTTCGCGCTCTACCAGCTGCACAAGTCGGTCGGCATCACGATCCTTCTGCTGACTCTCGCCCGCTTGGCCTGGCGCATCACCAACAAGCCCCCGCGCGCGGTCGAAGGAGGCTTCCAGGGCTTCCTCGCCAAGGCGGTCCACACGCTGCTCTACGTCTTCATGATCGGCGCGCCGCTGACCGGATGGGCCCTCGTCTCGACCTCCGAGATCCAGGTGCCGACCGTGTTCTGGGGCGTCATTCCCTGGCCGCACCTCCCGCTGCCGCAAGGCATCGGCGAGACGGT
>CAYTPY010000115.1:1874-5690 GCA_964439725.1 uncultured Erythrobacter sp.
CGGTCGAGCCCACCCCTGCGCCCACTGCCGAAGCGACTCCCGAAGCCGAGGAGACCGATACCGTCGAAGAGGCCGCGGCCGAAGAGAAGGAAGAAGAGGCCGGACCTCCGCCCGTCTGGACCATCCAACCGGGCGGCCGGCTCGGCTTTTCGGTCAGCAACGGGGACAACACGATCCGCGGCAGCTTCTCCGAATGGAGCGGGACGATCCGCTTCGATCCCGAAAACCCCGAAACCGCCGACATCCGCATCAACGTCAGCCTCGCCAGCGCCTCGCTCGGCGACGCGACGCAGGACAACATGCTGCAAGGCGCCGATTTCTTCGCCAGCGCCGCCAATCCCACCGCGACGTGGCGCTCCACTTCGGTCCGCAGCACCGGCTCGAACCGTTACAGCGCCAGCGGCACCCTGTCGCTGAAGGGCGCAAGCCGCCCGCAATCGCTGACCTTCACGCTGAGCGGGGACGGCCTGCGCCGCCGCGTCGAGGGCAGCGGCAGCATCGACCGCAACGCGTTCGGCATCGGCACCGGCGAATCGGCCGCGGGACTGGCGGGCTCGGTCGCGCTGTCGTTCGCGTTCGACGCGGTCGGTCGGCGACCATAAGGTAAGGCTCGGAACAGGCATCCCCGGCCGCCGTTGGCCGGGAATGCGAGTTCACTATCTGCGCTGCGGCACCGACTGCCCGTTCGGCGGCGCCTTCTTCGACGGCTTCAGCAAGGGCCCGTTCGGGCTGATCCCCTGCGCGGCGCAGCTCGTCGAAACGAACGACGGCCTGGTCCTGATCGACACCGGCTACGGCACCGAAGACGTCCGCCACCCGCACCCGCGGCTGAGCAAGTTCTTCCGCGCCCTGCTCAACATCCGCTTCCGCGAGGAAGAGACCGCGCTGCACCAGGTCAAGGCGCTCGGCTATTCGCCGGCCGACGTGCGGCATATCGTCCTGACCCACCTCGACTTCGATCACGCCGGCGGGCTCGAGGACTTCCCACACGCCCGCGTCCACGTGATGGAAGCCGAACGCGACGCCGCCGAGCGCAAGCGGCAGGGGTTCATCGCCCGGCGCCGCTATCGGCCCGCGCAGTGGAACGAGGTCCGCGACTGGCGCACGTATGCCGGCTCGGGCGAGGCCTGGTTCGGGTTCGAACGGGTCCGCGCGCTCGACGGCCTGCCGCCCGAGATCCTGATGGTCCCGCTCCCCGGCCACACCTGGGGCCACGCCGGCATTGCGGTGCAGACCGGCGACGGCTGGGTGCTCAATGCCGGCGACGCCTACTTCTACCGCCGCGAGCTCGACGCCGACCGCCGCCGCTGCACTCCGGGACTGCGGTTCTATCAGACGATGATGGAAGTCGACCGCAAGCTACGCTTCCACAACCAGGAGCGGCTGCGCGATCTCAAGCACGGCCATGCCGGCGAAGTGACGATCTTCTGCTCGCACGACGAGAAGGAGCTCGAAGCGATGCAGCGCCGGGCCCTCTGACGCTGGACGGCGCCGCCGCCATTCGCCAACTGCCGCCGCATGAACGAAACGCTCGATACGATCGTCGCCACTTACGCCGACACCAAGGCCGCCTTCATCGACTGGACCGGCGCCACCGAGGACCTGCTGCACATGCACGCCGGCCTTGCCATCTTCGTCCTATCGGCGTGGCTGTTGAAGAAGAAAATGCGCTCGCCCGTGCCGCTGAGCCTGGTCGCGTTCTTCGCCGTGCTCAACGAAGTGTTCGACTGGTCGTTCGGCGGCAGCCCGGGAACGCTCGAGCCCGTCGTCGACATCCTCAACACCGTGTTCTGGCCGACCGTCCTGTTCCTGCTCGCCCGCCGCTGGCGCTGAGCGCCGGGCGATCCGGCTATCAGTCGAGCGCCACCGACACCGCCTTCAGCTCTGTATAAGCGTCGATCCCCGCCTTGCCGTTCTCGCGGCCCCAGCCGCTCGACTTGTAGCCGCCGAGCGGGAGCGCCGGGTCGACGCCGCCCGAGCCGTTGATGCGGATGGAGCCGGCCTTGAGGCGGCGGGCGAGCTTGTGGGCCATCGAGATGTCGCGGGTCCAGATCGAGGCGGCGAGGCCGAACTCGGTCTCGTTGCCCATCCGCGCCAGGCGGTCGGCATCATCGGCATCGGTAAAGCGGTGGGCGCACAGCACCGGGCCGAAAATCTCCTCGCGGCGCACTTTCATGTTCGCTTCGGTATCGACCAGCACGGTCGGCTCGACGAACCAGCCGGGGCCTTCCTTGCGCCCGCCGCCGACCAGCACCGTGGCGCCTTCCTGGCGGCCGCTTTCGATGTAGCCGGTCACGCGGTCGAGCTGCTGCTCGCTCACCAGCGGGCCGATGATCGTTTCGGGGTCGAGCGTGTGGCCGACGCGCAGCATCTTCGCCATGCCGGCGATGCCTTCGAGCACCTGGTCGGCGACTTCCTCGGCCACGAACAGGCGGCTGCCGGCGGCGCAGACCTGCCCGGCGTTGAAGAAGATGCCCATCGCCGCGGCAGGGATCGCCTTCTTAAGGTCGGCGTCGGCGAAGATGAAGGTCGGCGACTTGCCGCCGAGCTCCAGGCTGATGCGCTTGAAGTTGGTCTTGCTGGCCTCGATGATCGCCCGCCCGGTCTGGGTTGAGCCGGTGAAGGCAATCTTGTCGACGTCCATGTGGCTTGCCAGCATCGCGCCCGCGGTACGGCCGTAGCCGGTCACCACGTTGACCACGCCTTCGGGAATGCCGGCTTCGAGCGCCAGCTCGCCCAGACGGATGGTCGAAAGCGGCGTCTGCTCCGCCGGCTTGAGCACCACCGTGCAGCCCGCCGCCAGCGCGGGCCCAAGCTTGGCCGCGGCCATCGCCAGCGGGAAGTTCCACGGCACGATCTGCCCGACCACGCCAACTGGCTCGCGCAGCACGTAGCTGAGCCACTCGCCCGGCGCCGAAATCTCGTTGGTCTCGCCCTGGATCTTGGTCGCCCAGCCGGCCTGATAGCGAAGCTGGCCGATCGCCCCGCCGACGTCGGCCATCCGGCTGAACTGGATCGGCCGGCCGACATCGAGCGTCTCGGTCAGCGCCAGTTCCTCGCCGTTGGCTTCGATCAGGTCGGCGAGCTTGTTGATCAGCCGCGCCCGCTCGTCTGGCTTCACCTTGCTCCACGGCCCCTCGAACGCGGCGCGCGCTGCAGCGACAGCGGCATCGACATCCGCCTGCCCGGCACTGGCGACATCGGCCAGCTTCTCGCCGGTCGCCGGGTCCTCGGTCGAGAACGTCTCGCCGCTCTGCGCCTCGCGCCACTCGCCGCCGATCAGCATCTTGCCGACTTTGCCGCTCCAGCGCTCGCGGAAGGCTTCGAGGCGGGTCTCGATCGGGGTTTGGGCATTCATCACGGGCTCTCCACTACGTTCGGCGGCTTGTTGTCGGCGCGCTCTCGGCGCATAAAGATTGTAAGCGATACATACCATATGTCGCGAGGGAGACGGACGCTGCAAGGCGATTTCGACTATGTGATTGTCGGCGCGGGATCGGCCGGGTGCGTGTTGGCCGCGCGGTTGACCGAGGATCCGAACACGCGCGTGCTGCTGCTCGAAGCGGGCGGCGGCGCCGACCAGTTCCTGATCCGCATGCCGCTCGGCATGATGAAAGCAATGCTCAAGCCCGAGCTGACCTGGCGGATGATGACCGAGCCGGAGCCGACGCTGAACGGCCGGCGCCTGTTCCTGCCGCGCGGGCGGCTGCTCGGCGGCTCGTCTTCGATCAACGGCATGGTCTACATGCGCGGCCACTCGGCCGACTACGACCGCTGGGCGCAGAAAGGCGCACGGGGCTGGAGCCACGCCGAAGT
>CAYTPY010000116.1:0-5621 GCA_964439725.1 uncultured Erythrobacter sp.
CAACCCCCGCAACCACCATCTCAGACGAACAAAAACGGCCACCTCATCAAGGTGGCCTTTTTCTTTGGTGCGGTGGAGAGCAGACTGCCTCCGCCAGCGGTCCCTCAAGGGGGCCGCTGCCGTTAGCGATACGCAGATTAGCCGGCCCGGGGGCCTTTGCGATGCGGCTTCCTCGGCCCCTTGCTGTGTGGGGGAGGGCCGCGGCGTTCAGGACGCCGGGCGGAGTCATTGGCGTTCCGGCGGTGCTGCCGCGCCGCGTCGCGCGGGGTGTCGGGCGCTGGCTCGATCACCACGTCGCTGCCTTCTTCTGCGCCCGCCGTGCGCTCCAGCGCCGAAGCGAACTTTCCGGCAATGGCACGAGGCACCTGAAAATAGCTCTCGTTGGCGCCAATGCGGATCGCGCCGATCTCGTTGCGCGTGATGTGGCCGCGGCGGCAGAGCAGCGGCAGGATCCACCGCGGATCGGCGTTCTGGCGGCGGCCGATGTCCATGCGGAACCAGACCACGTCTTCAAATCCTGCGCGGTGCCGCTCTTGCTGGCTGGCCTGGCGGGCTTCGGGCGTGTTGGCGATAAGCTCTTCCGCCTGCGGCATGGCGGCGCGGTGCGTCCTGACCAGTGCAGCGGCGATGTCTTCTGGGCTGCGTTGGGCAAGAAGCTGCGCGGCGAGCTCCCGATCGTGCTCATCGACCTCGACCGGTGCGAGCAAAGTTTCCAACAGCCGCTTGCGATCGTTCTGCCGGATAGCCTCCGGCGTTGGCACTTCGATCCATTCGGCTTCTACCCGCGCTCCGCGCAGCATTGATTCAACCCGTTTGCGGCGCGGATATGGGACGACGAGGACGGCCGTGCCCTTCTTGCCCGCCCGGCCTGTACGGCCCGATCGGTGCTGCAGCGTCTCGGCATCGCGCGGAATCTCCACGTGGATCACCAGGCTCAGGGTCGGCAGGTCGATCCCGCGGGCCGCCACGTCGGTGGCCACGCATACTCGGGCCCGCCGGTCGCGCAGCGCTTGTAGCGCCTGGTTGCGCTCCGACTGGGAATGCTCGCCGGACAGAGCGACTACGGCAAACCCGCGCTCCTGCAGCGTGGCGTGCAGGCGGCGGACGTTCTCGCGCGTGGCGCAGAACAGCATCGCCGTTTCCGCCTCATGAAATCGCAACAGGTTCACGACAGCGTGTTCGATCTCCGCCGGAGAAACCGCCATCGCCTGATAGGTGATGTCGCCGTGGCCCCTGTCGTCGCCGACGGTCGAGATGCGCAAGGCGTCGCGCTGATACCGGCGCGCAAGTTTGGTGATCGGAGGCGGCATCGTCGCGGAGAACAGCAGCGTGCGCCTGGCTTCCGGCGTCGCATCCAAGATCTCTTCCAGATCCTCGCGGAAACCCATGTCGAGCATCTCATCGGCCTCGTCGAGGACGATGGTGTTCAGCGCAGCGAGGTCCAGCGCGCCGCGCTCCAAGTGATCGCGCAGCCGCCCGGGCGTACCGACGACGATCTGGGGCCTGTCGCGCAGGGCGCGCCGCTCCTTCGAAGCATCCATCCCGCCCACGCACGTGGCCACACGGACTCCGGCCGTGCCGTAGAGCCAGACTAGTTCGCGACTGACTTGCAGCGCCAGTTCACGGGTTGGCGCGATCACCAAGGCCAGAGGGCTTGGCCCTATCGCCGCCGTGCCGTCGGGCTGCAGCAAGTCCGCGGCCATGGCCATGCCGAAGGCGACGGTCTTGCCCGATCCGGTCCGGGCCGAGACGATCAGGTCGCGTCCTTGAGCGTCCGGCTCCAGCACGGCCGCCTGGACGGGGGTGGGTTCGATATAGCCGCGCGCGGCCAGGGCATCGCCGAGCACCGGCGGAAGATGGGAAAAAGACATCGTGCATAGATAGGTGCTGCAGCGCGGCAGACACCCTGTGCCATGAGATATTTACTGGCCGGCCAGATCGGGCGCCAGGAACACGGGCTTGGCCCGAGCGGTTTCACCGATATAAGCAAGTGGCTGCCCCTTTTGGCGCCTGGAGCGAGGTCATGACGCAAACAATCAAGCACGCGGTCATTGTCTGCCATCCGGCCGAAAGGAGCTTCACCCTCTCGGCTGCGCAGCGTTATGCCGAGACAATTTCAGGGCGCGAGCAAGAGGTCGTGATCCGCGATCTCTACCGCATGGGCTTCGACCCGATTCTCCGCGACGATGAGCGTTTTGGAGAGCCCAACGATGACGTCACTCGTGAATGGGACGAACTGAACGGCAGCGACGTTTTCGTTCTGGTCTACCCCATCTGGTTCGGCGCTCCGCCAGCGATGCTCGTGGGCTACATTGACCGGGTATTGGGTGCAGGCCGCGAGCGCGGCTTCGGCTCCGGCGGGGAATTGTTGGCGGGCAAGCGGTTGGTATCGTTGACTTCGTCAGGCTCGTCGCGAGCCTGGCTCAACGAGAAAGGAGTGCTCAACTCGTTACGCACCGTCTACGATCGCTATCTGGCCGATGTGTTCGGCTTCAGCGAAACCGCGAGGTACCATTTCGATGGGGTGGGGCCTGAAACGCCGGAGCAAGAGATCCGCATCCACCTCAAGGCGGTCGAAGATGCCGCCCGCGAAGTCATGAGCCGGTTGCATCCGGCTTGGGATCCGACCCGCCACCAGCGCCACTGACAGGCGGAGCGCTTGCGCGGCGGCTTCGCATTTCGCTTGTCATTCAGCCCGCTTCGTAGAACCATGCGGCCACAGACGGTTGCAGGGAGAGAGCTGCCGTGGGGGGAGAGAAGGGTTCCAGCGGTTCGGGCATGAGGCCCGGTTTAGGTCGGCGTGACTTTCTCGGAGCAGCGGCGCTAGGAACGGGCGCGGCGTTCGCCGGTCTGTCCTCCGCTAGTGCCCAGACCAGCCGCGGCAGCGGCCCGGTCGATTTCCCCGATGAGCCCGGCACGTTCGGCAGCGGTGGCAGCGCCGGGGGCGGGGTAAAGCGCGCCGAAGTCGACCTCTACGACTGCGAGGTCGAAGGAAATCTCCCGACCGACCTCGACGGCGTGTTCTACCGCGTCGGTCCGGACCCGCAGTATCCGAAAGCGCCGGAATACGCGCGAGACATCGCCTTCGACGGCGAAGGCCACGTCTCGATGTTCCGCATCCAGAACGGCCATGTCGACTACCGCACGCGCTACGCGCGGACGCAGCGGTGGAAGGCACAGCACGAAGCGCGGCGCTCGCTGTTCGGGATGTACCGCAATCCGCTCACCGACGACCCCAGCGTCAAGGGCCTGTCGCGGGGCACGGCCAACACCCAGCTCTTCGTCCACCATGGCAAGCTGCTGGTGTTCAAGGAAGACAGTCCCCCGGTCTACATGGACCCGCTGACGCTCGAAACGCTCGACGATTATTACACCTTCGGCGGCAAGCTCGACAGCGAGACCCACACCGCCCACCCGAAAATCGACCCGCTGACCGGCGAATACTTCGGCTTCGGCTACGAAGCGAAAGGCCTGCTCTCGAGGGACATCGTGGTGTTCTCCGCCGACCGCAACGGCGAGGTGAACTGGCAGGTCACCGTCCAGGCGCCTTACGCCGGAATGATGCACGACTTCGTCGTCACGCAGCAGCACGTGGTGCTCTACCTGACCAACATGGTCGCCGACCGCGATCTGATCGAGCGCGGCGGCGTGCACTTCACCTACGATTCCCGCACCCCTTGCTACATGGGCGTGCTGCGCCGCGGCGGCGACGGTAGGGACTTGCGCTGGTTCACCGGACAGAGCCTGTTCTGTACCCACGTGATGGGCGGTTGGTCCGACGGCGACAAGATCGTGACCGACTGGGACGGCGGCGAAGGCAACCAGTTCCCGTTCTTCCCGAGCAAGCATGAGCCGTTCGATCCGGCCAAGTCGACCGGCTTCATTCGCCGCTTCACCATCGACCTCTCCAGCCGCAGCAACGACCGCTACCAGACCGAGACGATCTTCCCGGAAGTCAGCGGCGTTCTGTCGCGGCAGGACGACCGCTTCCACACGCTGCCTTACCGCTATGGGTATCTGACCGGGTTCGGGCCGCGCGGCGGCTGGTGGATCGTCGATCACCAGGAGAAGAAGACGCAACTGGCCTCGGTGCCCGATTATTCGCTGTCGGAAATGACCTTCGTCCCGCGCAAGAAAGATGCGCCGGAAGGCGACGGTTACCTGATCGGCATCGGCAGCAGCACCAAGGAAAGCGGCCGCTCAGACCTGATCCTGTTCGACACGCAGGACGTCGCCGCCGGGCCGATCGCGCGCGTGAAGATGCCGTTCCGCTGCGTCGGGCAAGTCCACGGCTTCTGGGCCGACGCCAGCGACATCCCAGGCGCTGCCACGGCATGAGCCGCTTCCGGGGGATGGCGGCGCTGCTCCAGCTGCTGGCCGGAGCGTTGCTGCTCGCCTCCTGCGCGGCCGCGGCTCCCGAGCCTGCCGAGGTTGAGGGGGCAAAGCGCATCGCGCTCAGCTTCGATGATATTCCTCGCCATCCGGGCGGCTTCATGACGCCCGACGAGCGCACGGCTGCTCTCATCGACGGTCTGCGGACGGCGGGCGTAGAGCAGGCGGCGTTCTTCGTCACAACCGGCAATCTGGAAGATGACTATGGTCATGACGGCGAGGAACGGATCGACGCCTATGTTGCCGCCGGCCATGTGATCGCCAACCACTCGCACAGCCACGAGTGGCTGTGGAACGGCGATGCAGCCGCCTACATTGCCGATCTCGACAAAGCCGAAGCCTGGCTTGCGGGTCGTCCTGGCAAGCGGCCGTGGTATCGCTTCCCCTATCTTGACGAAGGCCGGGACACGGAGCGACGCGACACGCTGCGGGCTGCGCTCAAAGAACGCGGGCTGACGAACGGCTACGTCACCGTCGACAATTTCGACTGGGCGCTCGACAACCTCGCAACCGAAGCGTTGGCCGAAGAGCGCAAGATCGATCGCGCGGCGCTCGGCGAGCTGTTCGTCGAAACGATCGTCAGCACGGCCAATTTTAACGACGAAATCGCGCGCGAGACGCTCGGACGCTCGCCTATCCACGTGCTGCTCCTGCACGAGACCGACCTCAACGCGCTGTTCGTCGCGGACATGGTCGCCGCCCTGCGGGCCGATGGCTGGGCCATCGTCACCATCGATGAGGCTTACGCCGACCCGCTCGCGCAAATCGAGCCTGACACGCTCTATCTGGGCGGCGGCCGCGTCACCGCGCTGGCTGCTGCGGTCGGTCACGATCCTGCCTCTTTGGTCCACCCGCGGACTGACGAAGCGGAGCTAAAGCGCCTGTTCGAAGAGCGGGTGGTCGTGAAAGCCGGGCAGTGAGCCGAAGGCTCGTGACGCGCGCCGCACCGCTGGCCTTCGCGCTGGCTTTCGCGGGGATCCTGCCGGTTTCGGCGCAGGAGCGCGGGCCGGCGCAAGTCGATCACGCCCGGCTCCTCGCGGCCGACGGCCACCCCGGCCAATGGATGAGCGTCGGACGGACGTACGATGAGCAGCGGTTCAGCCCGCTCGACCGGATCAACGATCGCACGGTCGGCCGGCTCGGCCTCGCCTGGTATGCCGATATCGCCACTGAACGCGGCATGGAGGCGAGCCCGCTGGCGATCGACGGCGGGCTCTACAACGTGCAGC
>CAYTPY010000117.1:0-5589 GCA_964439725.1 uncultured Erythrobacter sp.
GCATCGAGGCTATCCGTCCGCTCCGTGACGGCGTGATCGCCGACATTGAAATTGCGGAGGAGATGATCAAGCACTTCATCCGCAAGGTGACCGGGAAGCGCACCAGCATGTTCAGCCCGCCCGAGATCGTGATTTGCGTGCCGTCGGGTTCCACCTCAGTCGAGCGCCGCGCCATTCGCGACGCCGCGAGCAATGCCGGCGCCTCCGAAGTTTTCCTGATCCTAGAGCCCATGGCAGCGGCGATCGGGGCCGACATGCCAGTTACTGAGCCGGTCGGCTCCATGGTCGTCGACATCGGCGGCGGTACCACAGAAGTGGCCGTCCTGTCGCTGCGGGGCCTGGCTTACACAACGTCCGTGCGGACGGGCGGTGACAAGATGGACGAAGCCATCGTCTCCTATGTTCGGCGACACCACAATCTGCTCATTGGCGACGCGACCGCGGAGCGCATCAAAAAAGACTTCGGCATTGCGATTGTGCCCGAAGATGGGATCGGCGAGCAAATCACCATCAAGGGTCGCGACCTCGTTAACGGCGTGCCCAAGGAAATCATGATCAACCAAGCGAACGTCGCCGAGGCGCTGAGTGAACCAATCGGCGCAATCGTCGAAGGCGTGCGCATCGCGTTGGAGAACACGGCGCCGGAACTGGCGGCCGATATCGTTGACCAAGGCATCGTGCTCACGGGTGGTGGAGCTCTGATCCGAGGGCTTGACGATCATCTTAAGGAAGAAACGGGCCTGCCTGTAAGCGTCGCTGAAGATCCGCTCTCGTGCGTGGCCTTGGGCACTGGGCGGGCGATGGAAGACCCGGTGTACCGCGGCGTTCTGATGACCGCCTGAGGAAGTTGATCGAGTAGAGGGGACAGGCGGTTATGGCGCCGCCCGCAGGCCGCCGGACTGGAAGCAACAAGAGGGCGCAACTTGGCGTCTTCACTGGCTACGTGGTGGCCGGTCTTGGTGCGCTGTTCGGGGCTGCCTTGCTGATCATTTCGATTATGCGGCCCGACGCCTTCAACGGGCTGCGCATGATGGCTGCTGACGCTGCCTCACCAGCGGGTGAGGTAGGCGCAGTCGCACGCACCGGCGGGCAGAGCTTCTTCGACGCCATTGCAGGGTACTACAGGGCCGGTAGTCGCAATGCCGAGCTCGAGAAGGAGGCCGAGATTGCCCGCATCCGCTTGGCCGAAGCCCAAGCGCTCCGGCAGGAAAATGCCCGCCTCAAGGCAGTTCTCCGCCTGAAGGAGGGCGGGACAGAGCCGGTCGCTGTGGCCCGCCTGATCGGCTCCACCTCCTCGAGTGTTCGGCGCATCGGCTACCTTTCCGCAGGTCGTGAAGACGGCGTAAAACCCGGCATGCCAGTGACCTCACCAAACGGACTGGTCGGCCGTGTCCTCGAAACCGGTTCTCGAAGTTCGCGAGTGCTCTTGCTCACTGACAGTGAGAGCATGGTTCCCGTTCGAAGGGCGACCGACAACACGGTGGCATTCGCTGAAGGCCGGACCGATGGATCCCTCCGCCTCAGGCTGATCAACCTAGGTATCAACCCCATCAAGCCGGGCGACGTGTTCGTGACATCGGGTGCCGGCGGCATGTTTCGGCCGAATATCGCGGTGGCCGTCGCCCGGGAGATCACCCGCGACGGCGCCATAGCCCAGCTGCTCAGCAATCCTGCTGCCACCGATTTCGTGGTCGTCGAGCCAATTTGGCAGCGCGAGCTTACCCGAGAACTAGTGGCGCAGCCGGCCGAGGTGGCAGAGCCCTGATGGAGACGCTGCACCCTAACGCTCGGCGCGATCCGTTCGGAAGCCGCATCAACCGAGCTCATTCGGCTTGGTTGGCCTACGGGTTGCCATGGGCATCGATACTGCTCGGCTCGCTGAGCCCATGGTTGCCGATCATTGCTCCAGCCCCTGTTCTACCTCCGCTCGGCTTGATAATGATGCTGGGTTGGCGCCTGGTGCGCCCGGGCTTGTTACCGCTTTGGGCCGGACTGCCTCTTGGTCTCTTCGACGATCTCTATTCCGGACAGCCTATCGGCAGCGGCGTGTTGTTGTTCTCTCTGATCCTGATCGGCATTGAGTTGCTCGAAATTCGTTTTCCGTGGCGAAGCTTCTGGTTCGACTGGCTGGTCGCATCAGCCATCCTCGCGGCTTATCTCGTCGTGGCCGGATTGTTTTCCGGGTTAGGCCTATCGTTCAGCCGGCTACAAATTCTGACTCCGCAATTGCTTCTTGCCATTGTCTTGTTTCCCTTCGTGGCCCGCCTCGTCGCCTACCTAGATCGTTTGAGATTGATGCGTGTGAGGCGCATAGCCTGAGACCGTGCGCCAAAAGTTCACCCCAAACACGCTTGCCCAAACCTTTGAGCGCCGCAGCTTCGTAATAGGCGCGATTCAGGGCGGCATCGGTATGCTCCTCGCAGCTCGGTTGGGCTACATCGCCGTTGCCGAGAACGAGAAGTACGAAATGGAGGCGGAAAGCAACCGGGTGAACCTGACCCTGATCCCGCCGCGTCGTGGCTGGATTCTCGACCGCAACGGCTCACCTCTCGCTTCGAACCGTGCCGACTTCCGGGTGGACATCATCCCGGAGCGCCTCGACGATCCGGACCGGACGATCCAGATGCTCGGCGATCTCCTTGGCTTTACACCGGCCGAAGTGCAGGACCTCCATGACAAGGTCGACAAGGCAGCTGGATTCCAGCCCGTCCAGGTTGCCGACGGTCTCGACTATGATACTTTCGCAGCCGTCAGTGTCCGATTGCCCGACCTGCACGGCGTGGTCCCCCAGCGCGGCTTCTCTCGCTACTATCCCACCGGTCCAGCGATCGGCCACCTGATCGGATATGTGGGCACGGCCTCGCGCGAAGATTATGAAGCGGAGCCCAGCCCGCTACTTCTCACCCCCGGCTTCAAGCTGGGCAAGGACGGACTGGAGAAGCAGTTCGAACAGGTCTTGCGCGGCCGGCCCGGCGCGCGGCGCAGCGAAGTCACGGCCAGAGGGCGGATAGTGCGCGATCTGGAAACGCGCGAAGATGTTCAGGGCAATCCGATCCAACTGACGATCGACGGCCCCTTGCAAGATTACGCGGCCCGGCGCATCGGCCTGGAAAGCGGCTCCGTCGTAGTGATGGATTGCGTGACCGGCGACCTGCTGTGCATGGCTTCGATGCCAAGCTTCGATCCCAATAGCTTCTCGGACGGAATCGGGCGTGTCGAGTACCAGATGCTCAGCTCGGATCAGCGGGTCCCCTTGCGGAACAAAGTCCTGAAAGGTCTGTATCCGCCGGGCTCGACGGTCAAACCAATGGTCGCGATGGCGTTCCTCGAAGCTGGGCTCGATCCTGGCGAGACCGTGGGCTGTTCGGGGGGATTGCGCGTCGGCAATCGCGTGTTCCACTGCTGGCAACGCCGCGGTCACGGCACCGTCGACATGGCAAAAGCCGTGTACCAGTCCTGCGACGTTTATTTCTACTATTTCGCTCAGCGCCTCGGCATGGACGTGATCGCACCGATGGCGAAGCGCTGCGGGATGGGCCAGGAATTCCCTCTTCCCGTCGCGAGCCAATTCTACGGGACGGTACCGGACCCGGCTTGGAAGCTCCAGAAGTATGGGCAGCCGTGGCAACCCTTTGACACCGTCAACGCCACGATTGGCCAAGGCTACATGCTAGCCAACCCGCTCCAGCTTGCCGTCATGGCTGCGCGGCTGGCGACCGGCAATGAAGTCATGCCGCGCCTGATGCTCGAGCGTGGGCAGCCACGATTTTCCAGCATGAACTTCCACGACGATCACGTGGAAGTCATGCAGAAAGCCATGAGCGATGTGGTCAATGGCCCGGGCACCGCAGGCCGCGCACGCTTGCCGATCGACAACGTCTTAATGGCCGGCAAGACCGGTACTGCACAGGTGGTGAGCCTAAGCGTGTCGAGTGGACGCACGGGCCCTTGGAAGTTCCGCGATCACGGCTTGTTTATTTTCTTCGCCCCGTTCGACAACCCGCGATACGCGGGTGCGGTGGTGATCGAGCATGGCGGCGGTTCCGGCGCCGCCTATCCGATCGCAAGGGACGTGACGACCTTCCTGTTCGATCCGACGAAGGGCCTTGAAGCCCTCCACGCGCTGGAGAAACAGTGGGGAGGCACTGCGCAGGAGCGGCTCGCGGCCGATTACGCGCGCCATGCTGCGGCGGCCGGGGTCGACGTGCCGCCGGTCCCGTCTGATCCCGCAACGATTCTTCGCCTGGTCGATGCCGAAGCTCGGGCCGCGGCCCAGACTCCGCCAGTCGCGACCGGACCCGTTGAGCCGCGACCGGCAACGCCCGAAGGTTCGGCCCCTTGAGGCTGGGGGTTCTTCCGGCGCCGCTCGCGGGCTTGCCCTGGCGCGTGTTGATTCCGCTAACGCTCTTGGTCTTATTCGGCGCGGCGGTGCTCTACTCCGCTGCCGGCGGCTCGCTGCAGCCTTTCGCATCATCGCACTTGATACGGTTCGGCGTGTTCCTGGTCATGGCGCTGATCTTGCGGCGTTTCTCACGAGAGCTGGTGATGTGGGCCGCCTACCCCGCCTATGTCACAGTGCTCCTGTTGCTGGTCGTCGTGGAGGCGGTGGGTGCGATTGGAGGAGGCGCGCAGCGATGGATCAACCTAGGCTTCATGCAACTGCAGCCGTCCGAATTCATGAAGCCGTGCCTCGTGCTTGTTCTCGCAAGCTTCTACCATTCGCTGCCCGTCGGGCTTACCGGCACCTGGCGGGCTCTGGTCCCGGCTGGCTCATTGATCGCAGTGCCGATGGGGCTGGTGTTGTTGCAGCCCGATCTGGGGACAGCCCTGGCGCTCGGCTTTGGTGGAGCGGTTGTCATGTACTTGGCAGGCTTGCCTGGGAAATGGTTCGCGGGCGGTGGGGTGGCCGCGGTGTTGGCCATCCCGTTCGTCTATTTTTTCGCGCTGCACGATTATCAGCGGAAACGGGTGACGACGTTCCTCGACCCTGAAAGCGACCCGCTCGGAACAGGTTATCATATCAGCCAATCGAAAATCGCGATCGGTTCTGGCGGGCTGTTCGGAAAGGGCTTCGGTGAGGGCTCACAGAGCCACCTGAACTACCTTCCTGAACCGCATACCGACTTTGTCTTCGCGACGATGGCGGAGGAATGGGGCCTCATCGGCGGACTCCTGGTGCTGCTCGTGTTCGGCATTATCCTGCGCTGGGGCCTTACCGTGGCTCGCCGCGCCCCCGACCGCTTTTCGCGCCTACTCGCGGGCGGGATGACCGCTACAATCTTCTTTTACGTAGCGGTGAACCTGCTGATGGTGATGGGCTTGGCGCCGGTTGTCGGCATTCCCCTTCCCTTCATGAGCCATGGCGGTTCTTCGATGCTAACCAACATGATCTGCATCGGCAGTTTGATGATGGTGGACCGCTGGAGCCAGCGTCCGCACCATCCCAACGCTCTTTCCTAGCGTGCCCCCTTTTCACCGCCGCGGCAGCCGCTATATGAGCGCCTCCCGACGATTCGTCGGTCGCGGCAATTCCCCGCATGGACGCATAGCTCAGTTGGTAGAGCAGCTGACTCTTAATCAGCGGGTCCT
>CAYTPY010000118.1:0-5546 GCA_964439725.1 uncultured Erythrobacter sp.
TACGCTTCACGCCAACAGCCCGCGCGAGTGCCTCGGCCGTATGGAAAACATGATCATGATGGGCGACATCAAGATCCCGAAGGAAGCGATCAGCCGGCAGATCGCTGAATCGGTCGACCTGATCGTGCAGGTGAAGCGCCTGCGCGATGGTTCGCGCCGCACCACCAACATCACCGAAGTGATCGGCATGGAAGGCGACGTGATCGTCACCCAGGAGCTGTTCAACTTCGAGTATCTCGACGAGACCGAGGACGGCAAGATCATCGGCGAGTTCCGCTCCTCGGGCCTGAGACCCTATACGCTGGAGAAGGCGCGGCAATTCGGCTTCGACCAGGCCTACCTCGAAGCCTGCCTGTAGGCGGGGAGCACCGCCCTAGCCGCGCATCCAGCCCATGACGGCGACCGCAAGCAATGTGAAGCCGGCAAAAGTAGCGGCTACCGATAAGGTCGCCCAGGGCATCCAGCCTACCGCGTCGATATCACTGCGCTTCTTGCGGCGCCGCTCGCCCAGCGCTGCGATGACCGCAACTACGAGCAAGGCTCCAGCAATGAGCCCGACCATCGTCGCATCGCTGGCAAACAGCAGGAATGCCGGTTCCTCCATTGCGCCGGATATGGTTCGGGCTCCGCGGAGAGGCAATCCCCGCGTGGAACTCTCGCGGACGCCGCCCAACGCTTGATTAGGTTCGGCTCGCGCCTATGGCCACGGTCATGCACCCTCCTCCCGCTCAACGCCCGCTTCTGGCCCTGGGGATAAGGCTAGGCGCAATAGGGGCGCTGGCGACAATGGCCGCCCTCATCAAGCTAGCAGCCGAGCGGGACATCCACCTGCTCGAGATCATGTTCTGGCGGCAGTTCATAACCATCCCCATCGCGCTGGGATGGGTTCTGGCCACCACCGGGCTTGGGGCCCTGGCCACGAAACGGCCGGGAACGCATTTGCTGCGCGGGCTCTACGGCACGATCGGCATGATCCTGAATTTTGGCGCGGTGATCCTTCTACCGCTCGCCGAAGCTCAGACTATCAACTTCACGGTTCCGATCTGGGCGGTGCTGCTATCGATCGTGCTGCTCAAAGAAAAGGTCGGCGTGTGGCGGTGGTCAGCGGTGGTTCTGGGCTTCCTCGGCATCCTGGTCATTGCCCAGCCTGGCAGCGGCAACTTCCCATTGGTCGGCGCGCTCGTCGCTTTGGGCGGCGCTTTCATGGTTGCACTGATCTCGATCCAGATCGCGGACCTCAACCGGACGGACAAGCCCCTCACGATCGTGTTCTATTTTGCGCTCTTCAGCACTCCGTTGACTGCGCTTTCGCTCCCGTTCGTGATGACCGAGCACGATAGCACCGGGTGGCTACTCCTGCTGGGAATCGGACTCACCGGAGCATTGGGGCAATTGCTGCTCACGGCCGCCTTACGTTTTGGCAAAGTGGCGAGCGTGATCGTGATGGATTACTCCGGCCTTTTCTGGGCTACGCTCTATGGCTGGCTACTGTTTGGCGTATTGCCCCCCGGGACGACTTGGCTCGGCGTGCCCCTGATCGTCGCGGCGGGCTTGATCATTGCCTGGCGCGAACACCGCCTCACTCGCCCGGATGAGCGAGACATCGCACGCGCGGAGGGAACTTAGCCGGCATCAACCGGTTCATCGAACACTCCTGGCGAGACAAAGGACTACGATCATGGTTCGCAAATTGTTCTTGGCCTTCGGCGTCGCTGCCTTCTCATTGGCCGCGGCGGCCTGCAATACCGTCAAAGGCGTCGGCGAAGATATTGAGTCCGTCGGCGAGGCCGGCGACCGCGCCTTATAATCAAGAGCTGAATGCAGGGTCGCAAGGCGCCCGCCGGAGTTCCGGCGGGCGCTTCATGCTGTGGCGAGGCGATATACCAGGGTGAGGTTATTGGCCGGCATGGCCACCCGGCGGCTGCGCTTAAAGCCCATGTCATGAGCTAAGCTGTCAATCCAGGAAACCTCCCGCAAACCCCACGTAGGGTCCCGCGAGCGGAGACTACGATCGAACTCCCGGTTGGATGGCGCGGTTTCAACATCGGCCTCCAGGAACGGTCCATAGACCACCAATGGCGAGCCCGAAGGGAGGACTTGGCTAGCGCCTCGCAGTAGTCCTTCGGTCGCCGCCACAGGGCTGATGTGGATCATGTTGATGCAGAGCACCGCGTCCGCTGCCACCAGTGGCCATGGACTCTTCGCGGCATCCACCCGGATCGGAGGCAGAAGGTTCGGGAGAGCGGCTTCCTCGCGCCAGGCCAGGATCGACCCCAGCGCCGCGGAATCGGCGTCGCTCGGTTGCCAGGTGAGACGCGGAAACGTTCGCGCAAAATGCGCGGCGTGTTCGCCGGTACCGCTGGCAAGCTCGAGAACGAGACCGCTGCTGGGCAGCTCCTCCGTCAGGACCGCCGCTATGGGTTCTCGGTTGCGGGCTGCCGCGGGAGCGTGGCGCTTCACCCCCCGTCCCCCAGTCGCCGCGCCAGCCGGGTAATGGAATCGTTATCATGCAGCCAGCGCCCTTGAGGTTTTTCGCGCGCGCCTTGGAGGGCGGCAGCAGCCACGAGGCGCGCGTCGATCGAACGGTAACGCCGGGCATTGCCATGCAGCAGCAGGTCGGTCACCGGGCTGGCGAGCTTTCCAAGGGTCTCGAGTGGCCGCACGCCGCGTGGCCGCGAGCCCTTGAGTAGCCCCGGACGAAGGATGTCGAGCCGGCGGAAGCGCAGCTTGGTGACGGCGGCCTCGACCTCCCCCTTCACTCGCAAATAGAAGGCTTTGGCATGCTGGTCCGCCCCGACGGAGCTGACCAGCACGAAATTGCTCGCCCCTGCCTCGCGGGCTGCGGTTGCGAGCATCAGCACGAGATCATAGTCTACCGCCCGAAAGGCCGCCTCGCTCCCGGCCTGGCGGATCGTTGTGCCGAGCGCGCAGATCACCGCATCCGGCGCAATCGTCGCGACCGCCTCGCTCCAGCCCGCCGGGTCGGCCACCAACATTTCCATCCGCGCACCGCGCGGCATCGCTGCCTCGCGCCGGGTGAGAGCCACCAACCGAAGCCAACCGTGGTCGACCGCCGCCTCCATGACACGGGCGCCGACAAGGCCCGTCGCGCCTGCAAGGAGAATGCGACGCGCTTCAGACATTCGACAGGCCGGCCGGAATGGAACCGTAGATCTGGCGATAGCGCTCGATCGCGTAACGATCGGTCATCCCGGCGATAAAGTCGGCGACATGGCGGCTTCGTTGTGGCTCCTGCAGCGGCAGCGTTTCGCCCCAGCCTTCGGGAAGGAGGCCTGGCTGATCATAGTAGGCCGCGAACAGCTTCGCGATGACATCGCGGGCGCGCTCGGCCGTGATGAGTTGCTCCTCATGATAGTAGAGCCGGCGATAAAGGAAGGCTTTTAGCTCCCGCTCCTGGGCCGCCATCGCAGGCGAGAACGCGGCGATCTGCCGATCCATATCCCGCACTTCTTCCGGAGAGATGATCCCACCCAGGTTGGACGATGTCGTCTCTAGCACGTCGTTTACCATGAGCCCGATCTGATCTCGGACGAGTTCCCGCTGAAGCGCCTCGCGCGGATGGCCCGGAAAGCGGCGTTCGATCGCACGAAAATTCGTAGCGACGAAATCGAGCTCGAGCAGCTCGTCGAAGTCGAGGAAGCCAGAGCGGAGCCCATCATCAATGTCATGGTTGTCGTAAGCGATGTCGTCAGCGAGCGCGGCAACTTGCGCTTCGAGCGACGAGCGGCGGCCCAGGTCAAGCGGGTATTTGGCATCCAGCGCGGTGAGCGCCCATCCGGGAGCCGGAACCGGGCCGTTGTGCTTGGCCAGGCCTTCGAGGACCTCCCAACTAAGATTGAGGCCCGGGTGTCCGACGTAAGGACTGTCAAGCCGCATCACGACCCGCAGGGTATGCTCGTTGTGGGCATATCCTCCTTGCGCAGCGAGCGCGGCATCGAGGGCCTTCTCGCCACAGTGGCCGAACGGTGGATGTCCGATGTCATGCGCCAGACACAGTGCTTCGGTCAGGTCTTCGTCCAGCCCCAGCGCCCGCGCGATCACGCGGCCGATCTGTGCGACCTCCAAGCTGTGGGTAAGGCGAACGCGGAAATGGTCACCATCGGGCGCAATAAAAACCTGGGTCTTGCCCGCGAGGCGGCGGAAAGCGATCGAATGGATGATCCGGTCCCGGTCGCGTTGAAACGCACTTCTCGGGCCGCGGCTTCCTTCGAGCCGTTGAGTAAACTCACGCCCGCGGGATCTGGCAGGATCGGCGGCGTAGGGCGCAACGAACATGCGGCGCGGCTAAGCGGTAGACGTCAGCTTTACAACGTGAACGAAAGCGGAACCCACGTCAGATCGTGCCGAGGATCCATTGGGCCGCCTTCTCCGCATGGATGCGGGCGCTGTCGTAAATCGGGAGGATGTTGGCATCGACATCCACGATCATCTCCAATTCGGTACAAGCGAGGACGACGGCCTGGGCACCAGCTTTCTCCTTGACCGTAATGATGGTCTTGAGCGCGCGTTCGGCATCTCGGGTCGCCTTGCCGACCATCAGTTGTTCGTAGATGATGCTGTCGAGGTCTTCGCTCATATCGAGATCCGGCGGGAGCAGATCGACACCGTGCGCGACGAGCCGGCGGCGATAGAAGCTCTCCGTCATGACATTGCTGGTGCCGAGTAGCGCCGCCTTGTCGATCTTGTCCGCTGCCATGCGTTCGCCGACGCAATCGGCAATATGGAAGATCGGGATCTCAACCGCGGCCGCGACCTGATCGTAGACCCGGTGCATCGAATTCGCACCGATGATCAGCGCACCCGCACCTGCCTGTTCGAGGCGACGCGCCGAAGCCGAGAGGATTCCGGCAGCCCTCTCCCAGTCGTCGTCCTGATGCACCGCATAGAGCTGCGAGAAGTCGAGGCTTTCGATCAACAACGGCGCACTCGTGCGGCGATCGGTGCGCTGCTGGACGATCCGGTTGATGTGCTCATAGTATGTCCGGGTCGAGACCCAGCTCATGCCGCCGATAAGGCCCACCTTCCGCACTGCTCTATCCCCGTCGGTTCGGCTCAGTGCGCCATGGCCTTATTGATCTCCTCGACCATCTTCTTGGCGTCGGCGAGGAGCATCATGGTCTGATCCATATAGAACACGTCGTTGTCGACGCCTGCATAACCGACGCCGCCCATCGAGCGCTTGATGAACATCACCGTCTTAGCCTTGTCGACGTCGAACACCGGCATGCCGTAGATCGGCGAGGACTTGTCGGTCTTCGCAGCCGGATTGACCACGTCGTTGGCGCCGATGATGAAGGCCACGTCGGCCTGGGCAAACTCCGAGTTGATGTCTTCGAGCTCGAAGACCTCGTCGTAAGGCACATTGGCCTCGGCCAGCAGCACGTTCATGTGCCCGGGCATACGACCCGCCACCGGGTGGATGGCGTACTTCACGTTGACGCCTTCCTCCTTGAGCAGGTCCGCCATCTCGCGCAGCGCGTGCTGCGCCTGGGCCACCGCCATGCCGTAGCCGGGGATGATGATAA
>CAYTPY010000119.1:0-5520 GCA_964439725.1 uncultured Erythrobacter sp.
GCCACTTCGTCGCGGTCCTCGCCCGGCCGCTCGTAGAGCACGATCTCGGCGCCGAGCGCACGCGTCCGCTCCAGCTTCACCCGCGGCGCGTCGCGCGGCATCACGATCGTGGCCGGGATTCCCAGCTTGCGCGCGGCCCAGGCGACGCCCTGCGCATGATTGCCGCTCGACACTCCAACCACTCCGCGCGCCCGCTCGGCTTCGCTGAGCTCGGTCAGCCGATGCCAGGCGCCGCGGATCTTGAACGCCCCGATCGGCTGCAGGCACTCGGCCTTCGCCCAGAGCGTTATGCCATCGAGTTCGAACGGCAGCAGCGGCGTCGGCGGCAGTATCTCGGCCACCTTGTCGGCGGCGGTAAGCACGCCCTCACGCGTCGGCTCGCGCATAGTCATTTCGCCTGCCATGGTTGCGAAGCGTCGCATATTTACTATCTGCCCTCCAGCCACTATCGGGCGCGCCCTTTGGCGGCCGCCTTTGACCGGCCCGTGTATCTACCCCTTCACCTGACCGGAGTACCGCATCGATGAACAACGCGCCGATCAACGACACGCGCAAGGCCGAGCTGCTTTCGACGCAAGTCGAGCACATTGACATCAAGAGCTTCGACGCGCGTCCGATCATCGACGCCATGGGCAAGATGAGCTTCACCAGCCGCGATCTCGCCCGCGCCACGCGCATCTACAACCAGATGCTCGAAGACAAGGACTGCACGGTGTTCCTGGTGATCGCCGGCTCGACCAGCGCGGCCGGGTGCATGGACGCCTATGCGGAGCTCGTGCGCAACAACATGGTCGACGGCATCGTCGCCACCGGCGCCACGATCGTCGACATGGATTTCTTCGAGGGCCTTGGCCACAAGCACTACCAGGCGCTCGAGATCCCCGACGACGACACGCTGCGCTCGCTCTACATCGACCGCATCTATGACACCTACATCGACGAGGAAGACCTCCAGAACGTCGACCACACGGTGTTCGAGATCGCCGAGACTCTGGAAGCGCGCCCTTATTCGAGCCGCGAGTTCATCCGCGAGATGGGCAAGTACCTCGTCGAGCACGGCAAGAAGGAGAACAGCCTCGTCAAGCTCGCCTACGAGCATGACGTGCCGATCTTCTGCCCGGCGTTCTCGGACTGCTCGGCGGGCTTCGGCCTGGTCAAGCACCAGGTCGAGCGGATGAAGGCGGGCAAGCCCTACATGTCGATCGACTCGGTCGCGGACTTCCGTGAGCTGACCGACATCAAGATCGCCGCTGGCACCACCGGCCTGCTGATGGTCGGCGGCGGCGTGCCGAAGAACTTCATCCAGGACACGGTCGTTGCGGCTGAAATCCTCGGCCACGAGGACGTCGAAGTGCACAAGTACGCGGTGCAGATCACCGTCGCCGACGTGCGCGACGGCGCCTGCTCGTCCTCGACGCTGCAGGAGGCGGCCAGCTGGGGCAAAGTGAACACCGGGATCGAGCAGATGGTCTTCGCCGAGGCCGGCTCGGTGATCCCGCTGCTGACCAGCGACGCCTACCACCGCGGCCACTGGAAGACCCGCCCGGAGCGGCGCTGGGCCAAGCTGTTCCAGTAAGCATCGGCCAACAAGACAAGGAAGCGGCGGCCGGGGCACCCCGACCGCCGCTTTTTCTTTGCGCAAGCCCGCCGGGCGACTCGGTGGCATCCGCCCGGGAGAGCGCGCCGGATCCAATCCGGGCCGCGAAAACGGGCGTTCACGCTGCCCCGCCGGTCGGTTGGCCGCAGTTCAGGCGCGGCTAAACCCCTGAAAACCAACTTTGTGGACAACCCGCCGCAACCATGCGGGAACGGGCACGTTTTCACTTGCAGTTCAGAACGCGGCGCATATATGCGCGCCTCTCCGCTGCCCCATGGGGACTTCCAACCGCAAGGCAGCTTTTATCGCTCGTTTTTGTTGGGGGTCCCTTGAGTTGCACATCTATCCCGACGCCACTGCTGTAGTCCGCGCCCTCGCGCCTGACGAACCCGTGATCTGCAACCGGCCGCATGCCGCGGCCCGCGCAGCGCGTTTCTTTGCCGAGAACTTTCCCGGCAAGTCGATGTACGCGGTGAAGGCGAATCCCACGCCCGAGCTGCTGCAGATCCTGTGGGATTCCGGCATCACCCATTTCGACGTCGCCTCGATCGCCGAGGTGCGCCTGGTGCGCGGTCTGCTGCCGCAGGCGACGCTGTGCTTCATGCACCCGGTCAAGACGAAGAGCGCGATTGCCGAGGCCTACCACGTCCACGGCGTGCGCACCTTCAGCCTCGATACGCACGAGGAGCTGGCCAAGATCGTCGAAGCGACCGCCAACGAGGCGAGCGAGGCCGCGGCCGACCTCAACCTGCTGGTCCGCCTGCGCGTCTCCTCGGAGCATTCCGAGCTCTCGCTCGCTGCGAAGTTCGGCGTCGATCTCGTTGATGCGGCACCGCTTCTCCAGGCGGTGCGCCAGCACTGCGACGCGCTCGGCATCTGCTTCCACGTCGGCAGCCAGGCGATGACGCCGTTCGCCTATGTCCAGGCGCTCGAGCGGGTCCGCGCCGCGATCGCCGAGGCGGCGGTGACCGTCGACATCGTCGATGTCGGGGGCGGGTTCCCCTCGTCCTATCCGGGCATGGAGCCGCCGCCGCTCGAGGATTACTTCGCGCTGATCCACCGCCACTTCGAAGCGCTGCCGATCTCCTATTCGGCCGAGCTCTGGGCCGAGCCGGGCCGCGCGCTCTGCGCCGAGTACAGCTCGATGATCGTCAAGGTCGAGAAGCGCCGCGGCGACGAGCTCTACATCAACGACGGCGCCTATGGCGCGCTGTTCGACGCCGCGCATGTCGCCTGGCGCTTCCCGGTGCGCGCGCTCGAGGACGATCTTACCCAGGGCGACGAGGAGTTCTCGTTCTACGGCCCGACTTGCGACGATGCCGACTACATGAAGGGCCCCTTCATGCTGCCGGGCGACATCCAGGCCGGCGACTGGCTCGAGATCGGCATGCTCGGCGCTTACGGCGCGGCGATGAAGACGCGCTTCAACGGCTTCGGCACGGCCGAGGCGGTGATCGTCGCCGACGAGCCGATGGCCAGCCTCTACACCGGCGAACGCGCCGACCCGCGCCAGAGCGACAACGTCGTCAGCTTGCGCTGAGCGATCGCCGCCCCTCCCGCTATGGGGAGGGGCGGCTTCCTCGCCTAGAACCGCTTCTTCACGCTCACCGCCCATTCGCGCGGCCGCCCGGGCTGCGCATGGGCATAGCCCTGGTTGCCCACGGTCTGGTCCTGCAGCGTCAGGAAGTAGTACTTGTCGAACAAGTTGGTCACTTCCAGCGCCACCTCCAGGTCCTCGCCCGGATTGCGCCAGGTCAGGCGGGCGTTGGCCACCGTATAGCCCTCGATCAGGTTGCTCTCGCGGTTGGCCGACAGCGTGTAGATGTCGCTCTGATAGCCGGCGTCCAGGCGCGGCGTCAGCGAGCCCGCATCGCCCAAGTATACCTCGTACTGCGCCCCGATGCTCCACTTCCATTCGGGCGTGAACGGGGCGTAGTCGCCGAACTGCGGGCCGGCCAGGTTGGTCGGGCCGCCCACCGCGACTTCGGTGCCGTTGGGCAGCGCGAAGGTGCCGAACCGCTTGTAGTCGAAGTCGAGGTAGCTCAGCGAGGCGTCGATCAGCAGGCCTTCGACCGGGCGCGCCGTCGCTTCGATCTCGATCCCCTTGATGTCGGCGTCGCCGGCGTTGACCGGCGCCTGGCACGGCGCTCCCGTCGCCGCCGATCCGGTCAGAGCCGCGCAGTTGCCGAGGCTGAGCTGGATGTCCTTGTACTTGCTCAGGAACGCCGCGACGTTGAGCCGCAGGCGCCGGTCGAACAAGTCGCTCTTCAGGCCCACTTCGAACGCGTCCAGCGTCTCGGGCCCGAACGAGAACGCCTGCTCGGCATAGAACGGCCGCGGATTGACGCCGCCGCCCTTGAACCCGGTCGAATACTGGACATAGCCCATCAGCTCGTCGGTCAGCCGGTACTGCGCGTTGGCGCGGTAATCGACCCGGTCGCCCGAATAGTTGCCCACCGTGCCATCCAGCCGCAGCACGCCGTAAGGCGCGCCGTTGGGGGCGATGCCGCCCGCCGTTACCGAGTTCGGATCGTTGAACGGCCGCTGCCGGACGTACGTATAGACCTTGGATTCCTCGGTATAGCGGATGCCGCCGTTCAGGGTCAGACGCTCGATCGGCGTCCACGAGACGTGCGCGAACACCGCCTTGCTCTCCGCGTCTACGGGATCGTTCTGCTGGAACTGCAGCGCCGACGAACGCAGGTCCTGGAACGAGAAGTACACCGAACGCTGGTCGCTGTAGTAACCACCCAGCGTATATTCGATCTCGTCGTTGTCGCCGAACGCGCCGTTCAGCCGCAGCTCCTGGCTGAAGAAGTCGAACGTCATCGGCCCGAAGCCCAGGCTGTGCGACAGCGGCGAGACGTCGTTATCGTTCGAGAACTCCGAGGTATATTCGCGGTAGGCGGTGATCGAAACCAGCTGCAACTGGTCCGCCAGGTCCCATTCGACCTGGCCCGATACGCCCCAGCCGCGGAAGTGCACGCGCCCGTCGGCACGGGTGGCGAGATACTGCCCGTCGGCCGGATTGTTGAACGTGGCGAAGTTGCAATAAGGCCCGCAGACGAAGCGGTTGTCGTAAGGCACCTCGGTCGCGAACGGCTGGATGTCGCGCACCACCGGGTTGCCCGGGGTCGGGCTGGGCGGGGTGACGCCCGGGATCGGCCAGATCGGGCTCGCCGGGTTGCCGTTCGGATAAGTGCGGTCGAGCAGCACGGTCGCTGCCGTCGTGCGGTCGTCGTCGGTGAAGTCGCCGATGATGTTGATGTCGATCGTGTCGGTCGGCTGGAACCGCAGCTGCCCGCGCACCGCGATATAGCTGACTTCGCCTTCTCGCGCCGCGACGCAGTCGGTGCCGGAGGTATAGGCCGGAATGCCGCCGGCCGGATTGATCGCCACGGTGTTGCCCGCCCGGTCGACGAAAGTGTCGCCGCCGCCCGCCGGATAGACGCAGCCGAAGTCGAGCCGCTCGACATAGCCGCGCTGGTTCTTCGATACGCCCGAAAGCCGCGCCGAAACCGTCTCGGTCAGGCTGAAGTCGGCGCTCGCGCGCAAGTCGATCCGGTCGCGGCTGCCATAGACGGCCTGGACATAGCCGGTGTTGCTGCCGCTCGGCCGCTGCGAGAACAATCGCACCGCGCCGCCGATCGAGTTGCGGCCCGACAGCGTGCCTTGCGGTCCGCGCAGCACTTCGACCCGGTCGAGATCGAGCAGGTCCAGGATCGATCCGGTCAACGTCGCATAATAGACGTCGTCGACATAGAAGCCGACGCCCGGCTCGACCGCGGGATTGAAGTCGAACTGGCCGACGCCGCGGATGTTGGCGCCCAGCGACGGGCCGAACGTCGCCCCTTGCGGCTTCAGCGTCACCGACGGGGCCTGGTTCGCCACCTGGCTGATGTCGGTCTGGCTGCGCGCTTCCA
>CAYTPY010000120.1:0-5367 GCA_964439725.1 uncultured Erythrobacter sp.
GGCAACAGGATCGGCGCGCCCGACATGTTGCCGTTGAGCTTGGCGAAGGCGATCACCGAGCCCGAGAAAGTTATTGCGCCGATCGCGGCGCCGAGCGCCATCTCGATACGGCTGACCACGAGGATGTTGCCGTCGAGCCCCAGAATGCCGAAAGCGCCCGGATTCAGGAACGCCGCTGCCGCAACCAACACCGCGGCCAAGCCAACGAGCGAGTGAAACGCCGCCACGAGCTGCGGCATCGCGGTCATTGCAATCCGCCGTGCGATCACGAAACCGATCGTGCCGCCGATCGCAACGGCGCCGAGAATTTCTGGGAGGCTGGCAATGTCGTGCGTCACGAGCGTCGTTACGACCGCGATCAGCATGCCGGCCATGCCGAAGCGGTTGCCGCGGCGGCTACTTACCGGCGAAGACAGCCCGCGCAGTGCAAGGATGAAGCATACGCCGGCCACGAGGTAAGCAAGCGAGACCCATGGGTTCACCGCCAGAGCTGCGTCGGAGACGATGCTGAGGTCGGCAGTGGTGTCGGGAGGAAGGATCGCCACTTACTTGCGCTCCTTCTTCTTATACATCGCCAGCATGCGCTCGGTGACGGCGAAGCCTCCGAAAATGTTCACGCTGGCGAGCACGACACCAAACAATCCGAGCCACTTGGCAGCCGGACTTTCCGCCGCTGCCGCCGCGATCAGCGCCCCGACGATGATCACCGACGATACAGCGTTCGTGACTGCCATCAGCGGTGTGTGCAGGGCCGGCGTGACCGACCAGACCACATAATAGCCGACGAAACACGCCAACACGAAAATCGAGAGGATTGTGACGAAGTCCATGGTCAGCCCTTCAGCCTCTCGTTGACGATTTCACCGCCGCGGGTGAGACGCACCGCGCTGCCGATTTCTTCATCCAGCACCGGCCGACCCTGGTCCTTGTCCCAGAAGGCGGAGAGGAAATTGTAGAGGTTGCGCGCGAACAGCGCGGAGGCGTCTGCCGACAGATGCGCCGGCGTGTTCGAATAGCCCATGATCTTGACGCCGTGACGTTCGACGACTTGGTCCGCGACGCTGCCTTCGACATTCCCACCTTGCGCCACTGCAAGATCGAAGATCACGCTTCCAGGTTTCATCGTCGCGATCTGCGCGTCCGAAATCAGCCGCGGCGCGGCTCGTCCGGGGATCAGCGCGGTCGTGATGACGATGTCCTGCTTGGCAATATGCGCGGAAACCAGTTCGGCCTGGGCCTTCTGATACTCGTCGCTCATCTCGGTGGCATAGCCGCCGCTGCCTTCACCTTCGATGCCTGCGACGTTCTCGACGAAGATTGGCTTCGCGCCGAGCGATACGATCTGTTCCTTCGTTGCGCTACGTACGTCAGTGGCAGAAACTTGGGCGCCCAGCCGGCGCGCAGTGGCAATCGCCTGAAGCCCGGCCACGCCGACCCCCATGATGAAGACGCGCGCGGCCGAGATCGTACCCGCTGCCGTCATCATCATTGGGAACGCCCGGCCGTACTCGTTGGCAGCAGCCAGGACCGCCTTGTAGCCGGCCAGGTTGGACTGGCTGGAGAGCACGTCCATCGATTGCGCGCGGGTGATCCGCGGCATGAACTCCATCGCCAACGCCTCGTAACCACCCGCGGCGTAGTCCTGCACGCACTCACGTTCGTTGAAGGGGTCGAACATCGCGGCAACCAGCGCGCCTGGCGCAGCCCCGACGAGTGTCGCAGCAGAAGGCGCCCGCACCGCGAGCACGATGTTAGCACCCTTTACCACGTCCTGAGGCTGGCCAAGTTCGGCGCCAGCCTCTTCGAATGCGGCATCGGGGATGCTCGCAAGCGCGCCAGCGTCCTGCTCGATGGCGACGCTGGCGCCAAGCGCGATAAACTTGCGAACGGTTTCGGGCGTCACCGCGACGCGGCTTTCGCCCGCGGCCCGTTCTTGCAGGACCGCGATGCGCATCCCCCCTCCTCCCTGCGTCAAGCGATCAGCAGAACGACAATGAAGACAATCGCAGCCGTGAGGGGCACCGTCCATTTCAACAGGCCGACGAACCCGCTGTAAGTCTTCTCGTGCATCTTCGTATCATTCGGGGATGCCATCCACCGGGCTCCTGTGTTTTCCTGAACCTTCGATTGCCAGCCGCTCTATCGCCGCAGGTGAACACTCTCAAGCCTGCTTAATCGCCTCTTTACCCGCCGACGATATCTGAAGGCAGACACGAGGACCAAGGGCAGGGGTGGAATGGCTGAGGCCGAACAGCGCCTTTTGATGTTGATCGACGACGAGCCGGCGCAAAGCCGGCTTATCGCCGCGCTTGCCGCTCGGGAGGGCTGGCGGACGATCGTCATCGGCGATTCCGAAACCGCGATCGCCACGCTCGGCACGCGCCAGGGAATGCAGTTGTCCGCGATCATCCTCGACCAATGGGTGCCGGGCGATCAGGCCTGCGAGCTGATCCGCGCGTTGCGGGACCGGCGGCCCGCGCTGCCGATCCTAATGCTGACCGCCAGCACCTCGCCGCTGCTGGCGGTTGAAGCGATGCGGGCCGGCGCCACCGATTACCTCGTCAAACCGGTTTCGCCCGACCGGATGATGCAGGCTCTGCGCAACACGACGACCCGCGAGGCGCCGCAGGACGAGTTGACGCCCCTCACCGAGAAGATGGACGCGGAGCTAGACTTCGACGCGATGGTTGGAACTGCTCCGCCATTCCGTGCCGCGCTTGCCAGGGGCGCAAAAGCCGCGCGAGGCCATGGCTCGGTGCTGATCGAAGGTGAGACCGGGACCGGCAAGGAAATGTTGGTCCGTGCGATGCATGCCGCCTCGCCCAGGGCCAAAGCTTCCTATCGCATGATCAACGTCGGCAGCGTACCGGCAAGCAGCCTCGAATCGGTGCTGTTCGGCCATGAGAAGGGTGCGTTCGCAGGAGCGTTCGACCGCCAGGTCGGCGCCCTGCAGCATTGCGACGGCGGCACTCTGGTATTGGACGAAATCGACCGGCTTTCACTTACGCTACAGGATCGGCTGGCCGAATCGCTCGCAAACAAATCGGTCCGACCGATTGGCGCGCATCACAGCTTCAAGGTCGATGTCCGGGTGATCTCGGCGAGCAACCTTCCGCTCGCCGATCTTGTCGCGACGGGCCATTTCCGTGCCGAATTGCTCGAGCTGCTCGGTGGTACAACCGTCGTGCTACCGCCGCTTCGTGAGCGGGCCGGCGATATTCCTGCGCTCACTCGCCACTTCTTGGCCCGGATCGGGGAGCAGCCCGGCCTCCGTCCGCTTGGTGTGACAGACGCAGCGCTCCAGTTGCTGTCCGCGTTCGACTGGCCCGGCAACGTGCGCCAGCTCCAGGCGGTGCTGTTCCGCGCAGCGGTGTTTTGCGACGGCGACGCGTTGACAGAGGAAGACTTTCCACAGCTCAGTCAGATGCTGGGTGAAATGGAAATGGCGTCGCTGCCGGCACAGGACGGCATCGGCATCGACCTCTACACAGCCGACGGCAACCTGCGTCCGCTCGAGGAGATCGAGGCCGACGTGATCCGCCTAGCGATCGGCCACTATCGCGGCCGTATGACCGAAGTGGCGCGGCGGCTCGGGATCGGGCGCTCCACGCTGTACCGTAAGCTCAGCGACCTCGGCATCGAAAGCGCCGCCTAGGCAAGTTTGCCGTCCGCCTTTAAGCAGACGCGATGGCGGGGGATTTCAATTTTACCGGCAGGTCCATCCTGCTCACCGGAGCGGCTTCGGGCATCGGGGCGGCTTGTGCGCGCTGGCTGGACCAGAGAGGCGCAGCCGAGCTCGCCCTCGTCGACCGCGACGAAGAGGGCCTGTCGAAGCTGGCGCTCGGCTGCGGCGTGCGGCTCTTCGTCGGCGACGTGACCGATCCGGCGTTGTGGGACCGCGTCGAAGCCGAACTGTGCGGGATCGACCACTCGGTGGTGAACGCCGGCATCGCCGCGGGTGGTGCGATCACCGATACTTCGCTCGAGGATTGGCGGCGCGTCCTCTCGGTCAATCTCGATGGGGCCTTTCTTACCCTGCGCAGCAGCCTGCGACTGATGCGTGAGGGCGGCTCGGTCGTCCTCACCGCTTCTGTTTCCGGACTGAAGGCAGAGCCGAATACCGCGTCCTATGGCGCATCAAAGGCCGCGATGATCCAGCTCGCGAAAGTCGCGGCGAAAGAGGCTGCGCCGCGGCAGATTCGCGTGAACGCCATAGCGCCCGGCGGCGTCGATACGTCGATTTGGGACGAGCTGCCCTTTTTCCAGGCGATGGTAGAAGAAGAAGGCAGCCGCAACGCCGCCATCCAGGCGATGGGGCGCTTGGCGACACCCCTCGCCCGCTATGCCGCTGCCGACGAGATCGCGGGGCTGATCGGCTTCCTGTTGTCGGACACGGCACGCAACATCACGGGAAGCGTCCTAGTGAGCGACGGCGGCTACTCGCTCTGAGCAACTAGGCCTCCCCGAGCCCGGCGAAATCGGTGAGCGCCGCATCGCGCAAGCCTCGCCATACGTTTCGCGCCTGGACAGTGTCGTAGACGTCATGGACGCGGATAAGCTGATATCCAGCCTGCATCCCGGCGAGTGCGAGCGCAACACTGCCGCCCAGCCGCTTGTGCGCCGGCGCCTCGTTGCTCAACGCTCCTACCATGCGCTTGCGGCTGGCGCCGAGCAGCAACGGCTGGCCCAGCGCATGGAACAGCGGCAGCGCGTTCAGCAGTGCGAGATTGTCGGCCATCGACTTGCCGAAGCCGATGCCCGGATCGAGAATGATGCGTTGCCGGTCAATGCCGCCTTCGACCGCGCGGTCGCGGGCGGCGCGAAGCCAGTCGAACACCTCGAACACGACATTGCCATAGATCCCGCCGGCATGGAGATCTTCGCCTTCGCCCGGCGCGTGCATCAGGATCACCGGCGCACCGCTTGCGGTGACGAACTGGAGACTGCGCGGATCGTGGCGCAGCGCCGAAACATCGTTGATCACGTGCGCGCCGGCAGCAAGCGCGGCTTCCATCACCGCCGGCCGGCGCGTGTCGACGCTGACTGCCGCTCCCATCGCCGCGCAATGTTCGACCGCGGGGACGACGCGCCTGATCTCGTCGCCTTCCCAAACCGCGGCTGCGCCCGGGCGGGTACTCTCGCCACCTATATCGACGATCGCCGCACCGGCCTCGAGCATGACCGCGGCGTGTGCGTTGGCCTCCTCCGGATCGTCGAGGAACTTGCCGCCGTCGGAAAAGCTGTCGGGCGTCACGTTGAGGATGCCCATGATCTGCGGCTGGTCGAGGCGGATGGTCCGCTCTCCCAGCTGCAGCGGAGGATGCGCCGTGGTGAGACCGGCCCACTGCGCTTCAGCCTCGGGCCCGA
>CAYTPY010000121.1:0-5356 GCA_964439725.1 uncultured Erythrobacter sp.
GGCCTCGATCCCGGTTCCAAGCGACGACCGGCCCGCAATCGCCCCGATGTAACGCTGCTGTAACGCGCCGATTACCGTAATTAACTTACCGGCGGCGGCCGTCTGACCCAGTAACGCGGTGAAGGGGGACGGGGGCAGCGCCGCGCCGGAGCGATATCGCCCGGTGGCTCGCCGCGCCCGATTTCAGGTTTGGATAGATCGGGTCTTATAGATGAGGAATAGCTACAACTCGCGGGGCGCTCGCTTATTTTCGGGGATGGCAGCCACCGCGCTGATCGCGGCTTGGGCATCGTCCGCCCAAGCGCAAGATCTCGCCGGCGACGACAATGACGAGGATCGTGATCGTCCGACGATCATCGTGACGGGGATCATCGAACACCCGCTGGTGGAAGAAATGCGCACCGGTAGCCGTCTCGATCTGACGCCCCTCGAAACCCCGGCAAGCGTCTATTCTGTAGATGGCGATACTATCAGGGCTCTGGGCGATACCGACTTCAACGAGGCCGTCACCCGCGCGCCGGGTCTGGCGCAGTCGCAGTCGCCCGGCAGTGGGAGCATCGACATCACCTCGCGCGGCTTCGGCGGCAGCTCGGTCCTTCAGTTGTTCAATGGCGTTCGCCTGCTCCCCAACAATGGATCGCTCAGCTTTCCTTTCGACACGTGGAACGTGGAGCGGATCGAAGTCCTCACTGGGCCCGGCTCGGTGCTCTACGGGCAGGGCGCGCTCGGCGGCGTCATCAACGTCATTCCGAAAAGCGCGAACTTCTCGCAGGCCGAAGTCGAAAGCGAGGTCCGTTTTGGCAGCTTCGAGACTTACGCTGCTGCGATCGGGATGAGCGCCCCGATAACCGATGGCCTAGCCTTCCGCGTGGACGGCAGCCTGCGCGGCTCCGATGGGTATGTCGATCGGGGGAATTCCAAGAGCCTGGCGGCATCGGGTTCGCTGGAGTTTCGGCCCACGGACCGGTTCTCGCTCGTCTTGCGGCATGACTATGGCAACCAGGAGCCGATGAACTACTGGGGTACGCCGCTGGCCGACGGCACCACGCTCGACACTTCCATCCGCAAGCGCAATTACAATGTAACTGACGCCATTCTGGAGTTCGAGGACAATCGGACGCAGGTAAGCCTAGATTGGGCTGCGTCCGATACGCTCTCGTTCAACGGCACGGCGTTCCGCCTGTCGTCGCGGCGCCATTGGGAAAACCTGGAAAGCTATTTCTTCGACACCGCCGCAGGCCAGGTTCTGCGAACAGACCACCTCGGCATCTTGCATGACGTGGAGCAGACCGGCGGCCAGGCGCATGTGAAGCTCGACACCCCGCTGGGCAACGGCTTGTCGAACCAACTGGTAGTGGGCGTCGACATCAACGTGTTCGACGTCGAGTACTCCCATAACGGCTTTCCGTCGTCGCCGGACGCCGTCGATCCGCAGAACTTCGATCCCGGCCGCTTCGACGAGGGTGATGGCATGAAGCCGCGGTACCGCGCTCACACCGAGACCTGGGCGATCTATGCCGAAGATCGCTTGGAGATCGGCGAGCAGCTTTCGATCATCGGCGGCGCCCGCTTCGAGAAGGACAAAGTCGAGCGCTTCAACTTCACGTACGATCCGACCGGAGAGACGATCGTTGGCGAAACGGCTGCGTTCGTCGGCGGCTCGCGCGAGTTCGAGGACTTCACCTGGCGCGTGGGGGCGGTCTATCAGCCAACACCGACGCTTTCGCTGTTCGCGCAATATGTGACGGGCGTGGATCCCCTGGGCATGCTGACCACCCCATCCACTGCCCCAGACCAGGTTACCTTCACCAACGCCCGCGGCAATCAGATCGAAGGCGGCGTGAAAGCTATGTTCCCGAGGGGCGCGGGCTGGGCGACCTTGTCCGCCTATCGCATCGTCAAGAACGATCTCGCCGTGCAGCGCACCGTTGGCGGGCCTATCGAGCAGATCGGGCAGCAATCCTCGCAAGGTATCGAGGCCGCTGTCTCGTTCAACCTGCCCGGCGGGTTCGGTATCGATGCCAACGGTACCATTCTCGATGCGGACTTCGACGATTATCCCGCTCCCACGGCAGCGGATCCCGACTTCAGCTATACCGGCAATACACCGCCGGGAGTTCCGGAGAAAACCGCCAACGTGACGCTGCGGTACGACTTGGGCCGGCTTCAGGCGCGGGGAAGCTTGCGGTACGTAGGCAGCCGCTACTCCAACGTCGCCAACACCATCGAAATGCCCGATTACGTGTTGCTGGACGCTGGTGTGACATACGCGGTCAACCAGAACCTTGCGGTCGATTTCAGGGTCTTCAACCTGCTCAATGAAGACTATGTCATCGACAACTATGGCAGCCAGCAATGGATTCTCGGACGACCCCGCGCGTTTGAGGTAGGCATTCGAACCAGCTTCTGATCCGATACGATGTCCGGACACTTCCTCAAACGATGGCTCTACCTGACGCACCGTTGGATCGGGATCGTCACCTGCCTGCTATTCGTCATGTGGTTCGTGTCCGGGCTCGTCCTGGTTTACGTTCCTTATCCGGCGCTCGACCGCGAGGAGTGGCTTGCCGGGCAAGCCCCGATCGAATGGGAGAGCGTCGCCGCCGCACCGAGCGAGGCATACGCGGGCTCGGATCCCGCTGACCTGCGCCGCCTGCATCTGGAGATGCGAGGTTCGGAACCGGTCTGGCGCTGGCAATCATGGGATGGTCGGGAAGAGGTCCGCTCGGCTGTGGACGGGCGCGCTATCGGGGCGACCTCGCGGGAAGAAGCCGTGCGGATAGCGTCTGCCTACGCCGATGCTCCACTTTCGGCGCTCGAGTTGATTCACCACGATCAATGGACGGTCGCCGGGCGTTATGAAATTCACCGGCCGCTGTGGAAGGCGACCATCGAGGGCGACGAGGGCCTGAACCTCTATCTTTCGTCCAATACGGGCGCCGTCCTGTTGGAGACGACCGCGCGCGAGCGGTTCTGGAACTGGCTGGGTGCCGTGCCCCACTGGATCTACCCGACCGTGCTGCGGCAAGATAACGAGGCTTGGCGGCAAGTGGTGATGTGGCTGTCAGGCCCATGCATCATCGCGGGGCTGACCGGCATCTGGATCGGAATCCTGCGGGTTCGGCTCGGCCGGCGCAGGTTCCGGGAGGGCCGCATCACGCCTTATCGCGGCTGGATGATGTGGCACCACCTGACGGGCCTCGCCGGCAGCGCTTTCCTGATCCTGTGGATCTTCAGCGGCTGGCTGTCCGTGGACCCCGGCAATCTCTTTCGCAGCGAAGGCCCAACAACCGAACTGCAACGGCAGTACGCCGGCCCGGTCGATCCCGACCTGGGTTTCGAACGCCTCGCCGCAGCGCTTCCGCAGGCCCGGCGCGTGACTTTGGCCTCGGCGGCCGGCGCGCCTTATTGGCAGGTCGAAGAACGGGGTGCTCCGACGCGCTACCTCGATGCGGGCACGCTACAAGCATCGGCGCGCGAACCGCAGCAGGTTCAGCAGGCGATTTCCAGGCTGTTCCCGGAAAGCTCCATCGCGTCAGTGGAGACGCTCACCAAGCCGGACGCCTACTGGTATTCGGTAAATGGTGAAGTCAGGCTGCCTGTGACGCGGATCAAGCTCGACGACAGTGCTGCCACCTGGATCCATGTCGATCCGGCGACCGGCGAAGTGCTGGGGAGCGTGGCCCGGAGCGATCGGATTTACCGCTGGCTTTACGACCTCTTCCATCGCTGGGATCTCAACATTCTGCTCGACAACCGTCCCGCGCGCGATCTGGTCATCTGGATATTCTCGCTGCTCGGCCTCGCGACGTCGGTCACCGGAGTCTGGATCGGCTGGCTGCGCTTGCGCGGGCAGCGAGCGAGGAGCCCGAAGGTGAGATCCCGTGACCGGAAACACGGCGCAGTCGTCCAGCCGGCCGAGTGAAGCGCTCTCGATCGTTGCCGATAAAAGTTAGCTCGCGGCCGGCGAAGCGCTGAGCGGGGCGGGGGCGCTGCCGCTGCGGTCGTGGCGGCGGCCGATCGCGTAGCCGAGCAGGCCCCAGACCGCGGCCACCGCCACGCCCGCAATCGCCACCGCGCCGGTCGAGGCGACGAAGACGATGCCGGTGTAGACCCAGCCCGAAATCACGTCGCCGGCGCGGTAAACCACGGTGTCGATCGTGTTCTTGGCCTTGTACTTGGTCTCGGCGTCGAGCGGGGCGAACAGCATCTCGCGGCCCGGGCGGACCAGCGCGTATTCGCCGACGCGCCGCACGATCATCACGAAGGCGAGCACCGGGAACGTCGCCGCCATCGCCAAGAGGCCGAAGCCGAACATCATCACCGCCGGCACCGCGGCGAGCAGCACGGCAACGCCGAGCCGCTTGGCCAGCCGTCCGGTGAAGAACACCTGGACGCCGATGGTCAGCGCCTGGACCGTCGCATCGATCGCCGCGAAGACCTGGGTCTGGCTGGTCCGGTCGGGGAACGTCGCCTCGACGATCCGCGCCTGCTCGAAATAGAGGAACGTCGTCGCGGTGGTCAGCAGCAGGACGAAGCCGCCGATCGCCATCAGGTAGGGGGAGCGGGCGATCAGCGTCACGCCCGCCCAGACCGATCCGGCGATCCGCTCCGGCGGCGGGCCGTCGGCGCGCGGCCCCATCCGCTCGCGCCAGCCGAGCAGGCGGCGCACGAAGACCAGCGTCGTCAGCAGCAGCGCGGTGGAGATCAGCAGCAGCCCCGGCTCCCCGATTTGCGCCACCAGCACGCCCGACAACAGCGGCCCGGTCAGTCCGCCGAGGCTTGCGCCGGCGGCGATCTGCCCGAACAGGCGGTGGCCGCGCTCGCGCTCGAACAAGTCGGCCATCAGGCTCCAGGCGATCGAGATCACGAACAGGTTCATCACCGACAGCCAGATGTAGAAGGCGCGGGCGATCCACACGTTGTCGGGGTCGCCCTGAAGGAACCCGGCGAACACCGCCATCACCGCCGCCGCAAACCCGTAGAGCACCGGCAGCAGCCGCCGCCGCGGGACGCGCGAGGCCACCCAGCCGTAGATCGGGACGACGATCGCGGCGGCTACGAAAGTCCCGGTCCACAGCCACGCCAGGTTGTCGACCCCGCCGGCGATCGCGAACGTCTCGCGCACCGGGCGCAGCATGAAGTAGCTGGCGAACAGGAAGAAGAAGAGCGCGAAGCCGTCGAGCACCGCCGGCATCTCGCGCGGCTCGGCATCGAACAATCGCGACAGACCGCGCCGGGGTTCAGCGGGCGCGGTCATTCAGGCGATGGCCGGAAAACCGTTCCGAACGCCCGGGTGCGCGTCACAGCGCATCGATGAACTGCTCCATCCGCCGCCGCAGCGCCTCGTCGGGCA
>CAYTPY010000122.1:0-5352 GCA_964439725.1 uncultured Erythrobacter sp.
ATTGCATCGGGGGAGCGGCGAACCTATCGGCGCGCCGCTCCATGGCCGACCTTGCTCCCTCCACACTGATTCCCCTCGACCAGATCGATCCGGCACGGGTCGAGGCGCTGCTCGACATCGCCTTCGGGCCGGATCGTCACCGCCGCACCGCGTACGCGATCCGCGAGGGAACCGAATGCCTGCCGGCGCTGAGCTTCGCCGCGCTCGACGATGCGGATCGACTGGTGGGCACGATACAGGCATGGCCCGTGGCGCTGACCGATCCGCAAGGCCGCGCCCACCCGCTGATCATGGTCGGCCCTGTCGCCATCATGCCCGAGCGGCAAGGCCAGGGTTTTGGCCGCGCGCTGATGGCGGCGCAGGCTGCGGCGATCGATCCGGCAGCCCCGCTGCCGCAAGTTCTGATCGGCGATGCGCCCTACTATGGCCGGTTCGGCTTCGTTGAAGCACCGCGCGGCTGGACTTGTCCGGGACCGTGGGACCCCGGCCGCCTACTGACCCGCGGTGCCTCCCACACCGTGCTGCCGCACACCGGCGTGCTCGGCCCCTGGTTGGGTTGAGGGGGCTTCATCGACAAAGCGGCCCACGCACGGGGCCAGCCGGTCGCTTCGTCCTTTCGTCCATGCAGTCATTCGCGTTATCAAGTGCTCAAGGGCGGTAGTCGCGCAGGAGCCTTTCCGATGCCTCGTATTCCTCTCTACGCCACCGGGCTAGTCACTGCCGCCGCAGCTTTGTTGTCGCCTCTATGGGCGCAGGGCTCTTCAGCAACGCGGGCTGGTGCCCCAGAATGCTCGGCAGACACTTTGCCGGCGGCCGAGAAGGCCGTGATGGAGCGGGAGTACGCGACGCGAGCACGGGAAGACGGCAAGGCAAGCGCCGACGCTTGGCTGCAGCGAGAAGCGCGTGCGTTCCTGGCCCGGCTGGTCGATCAAGGCGTCTGCACAATGCCCGCCGCGAATGAGAACCGCCAAGTGGCGACAAGCAGCAGCCGGCCCGCGGACAAGACGCCGCTCGGTAAGGACGGCAAGCCCTGCAAGCGGACCCGTATGGAGAATCGGAACGTCGCGAATGTGTCGGGCGGACCGATGATGATGGTGCTCGTCCCGGTCTGCGCCGACTGATCCGTTATAAAGGTGTGATCCGGACGGGTGACGGCAGCGGCTCGATCTGGCACTTCGTCGCCGTGCCCTACCAACTGCCTCCCAACCTTGCCGGCCTCTCGCTCGCGGAGATCGCACGCGCGGTGCAGGAGCGGCGTTTGCCTCCGGTCGAGCGGTGGACTCCGGCCGAAACGGCGGACAGCCGCATGCGCATCGCAACTGACGGCACCTGGTATCACGAAGGCCGGCCGATTACCCGGGCCGGCATGGTGCGCGCCTTCTCGTCACTGCTGACTCGCGACGAGGCCGGTCAGCATTGGCTGGTCACGCCCGAATGCCGGCAGTCGATCGAGGTCGAGGATGCGGCGTTTGTTGCGGTCGACATGCAGGCGCGGGATGGCGCCCTCGCTTTCCGTCTCAACACCGACGACTTGGTAATCGCCGGGCCCAACCATCCGCTGCGTGCCCGAGGCCATGTCGACACGCCTGCCATCTATCTATCGGTGCGGCGCGGCTGCGAAGCCCGACTTGACCGTTCGACCTGGCTGCAACTAGCCGAACATGCGCTGGAGTTCGGAAAGGGGCGCGCGGTGGAAAGCCAAGGCACCGTCTTTGCACTCGTCCCGGCATGAGCGAGTTGTTCGAGCGGCTGAAGCGCTTGTTCGACGAAGGGCACCGGGTCGAACTTCCCGGACTGCGTAGCGAGGCTAGCTTTGCGCCGCCAGTGGCGCGGCCCGCCGCGGTGCTTATCGCGGTGACGGACCGCAGCGACCCAGGGATAATACTCACCCATCGACCGACGAGCATGCGGGCGCATCCCGGCCAAGTCGCGTTTCCGGGAGGCAGGCTCGATCCAGGAGAGGATGCCGTGCGGGCGGCCCTTCGGGAAGCGCATGAGGAGCTGTCCATCGATAGATCCGCCGTGCGGGTGATCGGCGCTAGCGACCGCTATCTCACCGGCTCTGGCTACGACGTCACGCCGGTACTCGGAGTCATTCCTCCCGACCTGCCGTTGGCCCCCAACCCGGCCGAAGTGGCCGCGTGGTTTGAGGTTCCGCTCGACTTCCTGTTCAACGAGAGGAACCACGTCCATCGGGAAGCGGAATTGCAGGGACGTGTCCGACATTACATCGAGATCGAGTGGCAGGGGCACCGCATCTGGGGAATAACGGCAGGCATCCTTGCCAATCTCGCCCGCCGTCTCGCATGGCGCGAACGATGAACACGCTCCCCTCAGTCCCGTGGACCCGGCGCAAGGACCTCGCCGCGCTCGTGGCCACGCTGAGTGCGGATTCGCTGCGCTGGGTCGGCGGCGCAGTGCGCGACACCCTGCTGGACAAGCCGGTGAGCGACGTCGATGCGGCGACGACGCATAGGCCGGACACGGTGATGGAGCTGCTCGGCAAGGCAGGCATCCGCGCCATTCCGACGGGCATTGACCACGGCACGGTGACGGCGGTGCTGCCCGAGGGCAATGTCGAGATCACGACGCTGCGCCGTGATGTCGGCACCGACGGCCGGCGCGCGAAGGTCGCCTACGCTGACGACTGGCGCGAGGACGCGGCGCGGCGCGACTTCACGATCAATGCGCTCTACGCCCATCCTGAAACACTGGAAATCTCCGACTACTTCGGCGGCCTTAGCGATCTGGAGGTGCGACGGGTTCGCTTCATCGGCGACGCGCGCGAACGCATCCGGGAGGATCATTTGCGCATCTTGCGCTACTATCGGTTCCAGGCGCGGTTCGGCAGCGCGCTAGATGCCGAGGCCGAGGAAGCTTGCGCCGAACTGGCGCCAACGCTGAAAGGCCTAAGCCGCGAGCGTGTGGCGATGGAACTGCTCAACCTGCTCGCGCTGTCCGACCCCGCGCCGACGGTGGCGCGTATGGAAGCGCGCGGCGTGCTGGCGGTAGTCCTGCCGGAAGCCGACGCGAGTGGGTTAGCGGCGCTCGCAGCGCTGATCGCCGAGGAAGCGCGGCAGGGCGTTGAACCCAATCCACTGCGGCGCCTTGCAGCGTTGCTGCCGGCAGACCCGGCCGTGGCCGAGCAAGTGGCGGCGCGTCTGCGGCTCTCGACCCCGCAGCGTAAGCGGCTGGTAGCCGCGGCGAATCGGGACAGGCTTCCGGGTGATGCGCGAGCCCTCGCTTATCGTATCGGGCGAGACGAAGCGGTGGACCGACTGCTGTTGGCCGGAGTCGAGACCTCTTCGCTTACCGGCTGGGAAATTCCTAGCTTTCCGCTGAAGGGTGGTGAGATCGTCGCGCGCGGAGTCAGCGCGGGCCCAGAGGTTGCGCGAATCCTCCGTCAGCTTGAAACCCAGTGGGTGGCTGAAGGCTTTCCGGAACGGCAACGCGTGCTTGCATTGCTCGACGAACGGCTTGGCCGTTAACTGTTTCATCGCATCTGAGCACCGGTTCGTCCGCTAACTGTTTGCAATCGGCCAAGCGTCTCCGGCACCTTGGCGCAAAGTCGGATCGTGTCACTTGGGAGGGTGCGTGATGCCGCGTCGCGATCCTTTCGCGCCGAGCGCAGCCTTTCCCGTTTCTGCCATCCGCTTTTGCGAGCGCCGTTCGGCGCCCGGATCATCTTAAACGACACGGAGAGTTAGCATGAAGTTCAAAACCCTGGCCGCCGCCGCGGCTCTTGCGGTAGCCGGCGTTGCCGCCCCCGCAATGGCACAGGATGCCGGCGTGACTGTCGGTGCGAAGGTCTACGGACCGGACGGTGCCGAGGTCGGCACGATCGAGAGCGTCAACGGCGATGCGGTGGTGATCAACACCGGCAACCTTTCGGCGGCGCTGCCTGCGAACTCGTTCGCCGCTGGTGACAATGGGCCGACGCTCGGTTGGAGCAAGGCCGAACTGGAAGCGGCCGTGACCGAAGCGAACCAGGCGGCGCAGCAGGAGCTGGCCGCGGCACTCGTACCCGAAGCCGAAGTCTACAGCTCCGACGCCGTGCTGCTCGGCAAGGTCGAAAGCGTCGACGGCGACAACGTCGTAGTCGCGCTCGAGAGCGGCCCGGTGGCTCTGCCCAAGGCGCAGATAGCTCTGCAGGCCGAGAAGCTGACCTTCCTCGCCACCGCAGCCGATGTCCAGGCCGCTGCCGCGGCAGCGACCGGCGACACCGCACAGGGCGGCGATTGATCTCAAGCGATCCTCCCCGAACGAGCTCGGGGAGGATTTAGAACTTGTTGTCGCGAGGAAAGCCTTGTGGCGGGAGACGGCCTGCGGCGCCGCGGGCGACCTTCCACATGTGGATGTCCCTCTCGTTACGGACGCGGCCGGTGTCGCCCCCCATCCCCCAGGACAGGCCGTCTTCGAGCCTGAACGTGGTTGCGTCGGAGAGTCCCCCGTCGCGGTAGCGCTGGAGGGTCACACCCTGCCCCCGCGACATGACCGGCAGCTCCTCCAGGCTGAACACGACAAGCTTACGGTTGTCGCCAACCACGGCCACGTGGTCGTGCTCGGGCGCAATTGCGCGCACTACCGCCAGCTTCACGGTGTCCTTGAGGTTGACCACCTGCCGGCCCTTGCGAGTCTCTGCGAGCAACTCGTCGGTGACGGCGGCAAAGCCGCGACCAAGATCGGACGCGAGCAGTAACTGAGTGCCCGGCTTGTGGACGATCAGTTCGACGATCTGAGCTGCAGCGTCGATGTCGAGGATATTGCGGATGGGTTCGCCGAACCCGCGTGCGCCGGGCAGCTTATCCGCGCCGACGGTAAAGAATCGGCCATTATCACCGGCGAGTAGCAGTTTATCCGTGGTCTGCGCGTGAACCGCGAACGCGGGCCCGTCGCCTTCCTTGAACTTGAAGTCGCCGTCGAGCGGGACGTGGCCTTTCGCTGCTCGGATCCACCCGCGCTGCGACAGGATCACCGTGACCGGCTCCTTCTCGATCATCGCCTCGAGGCTGAACTCAACCGTTGGTGCCGCTTCGGCAATTGTGGTGCGGCGGCGGCCAAGCACGGTGTCTTCGGCGTAGTCCTTGCGGATCGCAGCAAGGTCGCGCTTCAGCCGCGTGCGCTGGCGGGCGGGCGACGCGAGCAGCTTCTCCAGTTCGTCCTGCTCCTTGAGCAGTTCATTCTTCTCCTGCCGGAGCTGCATTTCCTCGAGCTTGCGCAAGCTGCGCAGGCGCATGTTGAGGATCGCCTCGGCCTGGCGATCGGTGAGGCCGAACTCGGCCATCATCACCGGCTTCGGCTCGTCCTCGGTGCGGATGATCTCGATCACCCGGTCGAGGTTGAGGAAGGCGA
>CAYTPY010000123.1:0-5279 GCA_964439725.1 uncultured Erythrobacter sp.
AGTCCGGCACTTCCTCGTTCGCCGCCAGCACTTTGCCTGCCAGGTAGAGCGAGCCGGCGATCAGGACCGGCAGGCCGTCGTCGGGCAGCTCGTTCAGAGCCGTTGCCACGTCACCAGCCCAGCGGGCGCCAGGGAAGGCTTCGGCGCCGTGGCTCTCGCTGCCATCGATCGGCACTGCAGTGATGCTGGCGAGACGGTCTTCGAGCGGGTCGATGATGGCTTTCGGATAGCGGTTGGCGAGCATGCCGATGACGAGGTGCAGCGGCTGTCCGGCGAAGTGCCGCCCGATAGCGAGGCCGGCGTCGGCATTGTGTCCGCCGTCGAGCCAGACTTCGCGGCTGGGTGCGAGCGCGGTCAGCGGGCCGTTCCCGAGCAACTGCAGCCGTGCCGGCCAGCGTGCGCTGCGGATGCCTTCCGCCATGGCCGCGGCGGACGCGGTGACACGGTCCTGGTGGCGCAGCATGGCGACGGCCAGTGCGGCGTTGTCGCCCTGGTGGCGGCCAGGGAGCTGGGGCAAGGGCAAGGTCAGCACGCCATGGCGGTCGCGGTATTCGATCGCCTCGTCGCCGACTTCCGCCCACCAGTCGCGGCCGCGCATGTGGAGCGGGGCGCCGGTGAGGCCGGCGCGACGCTCGATCTCCAGGGCGACGTCGTCGGCGTAGCTCTGCGTGACCAGCGGCGAGCCGGGGCGGGCGATGCCGGCCTTCTCGAAGGCGATGCGGCACATCGGCTCTTGCGGCACACCGTCCTCGGGGACGAGCAGGAAGGCTTCGTGATCGATGCCGAGCGTCGCGATGCCGCAGACCGCGGGCTGGTCGAGCACGTTGGTCGCGTCGAACCGGCCGCCGAGGCCGACCTCGATGATGCAGGCATCGGCCGGATGGCGGGCGAAGGCGAGGAAGGTCGCGGCGGTGGTGACTTCGAAGAAGCTCGGACCGAGGTCTTCGCCGAGATCGAGCACTTCTTTCAGCAGCGCGGCGAGTTCGGCGTCGGACACGAGTTCGCCGGCGATCCGGATGCGCTCATTATAGCGCACGAGGTGCGGCTTGATCGCAGCATGAACGCTGAGCCCCTCGGCTTCGAGGATCGCGCGCAAGTAAGCGCAAGTCGACCCCTTGCCGTTGGTACCGGCGACATGAAACACCGGCGGCAGGCGCTTATGCGGATCGCCCAAGCGTGCCAGCAACGCGTGAATGACGTCGAGGCCGAGCCGCCCTTGCGGCAGCGAGAGTCGCGCCAAGCGATCGAGCTGCGCCTGCACGGCCGGATCGTCCGAAGCTGCGAAATCCTTGGCCATCAGTTCCCCTTCCGCTCGCGGAAGGGGATCAGGGCGGGCGAGTCGTCGTGGCGCGTCATGGCTCGCCCTTGCCCAGCCCGGACCCCTCCCGCAAGCAGGAGCGGAGTTACGCCGCCTGCGCGGGCGTCAGGTAATCGAGGACCTTGGCCAGCGACGACTTCAGGTCCTTCCGCGGCACGACCATGTCCACCATGCCATGCTTGTGCAGATACTCGGCGCGCTGGAAGCCTTCTGGCAATTGCGCACGGATCGTTTCCTGGATCACGCGCTGCCCGGCAAAGCCGATCAGGGCGTTCGGCTCGGCGATGTGCACGTCGCCGAGCATCGCATAGCTGGCGGTGACGCCGCCGGTCGTCGGATCGGCCAGAACGACGATGTAGGGCAGGCCGGCCTGCTTGAGCCGGCGGGTCATGACCGTGGCCTTGGGCATCTGCATCAGGCTGAGAATGCCCTCCTGCATCCGCGCGCCGCCGGCAGCCGTCACAACGACATAGCCGCAGCCGATGTCGAGCGCCTTTTGCGCGCCGGCGCAGAACGCTTCGCCGACCGCCATGCCCATCGAGCCGGCCATGAAGTTGAAGTCTTGCACGCCGACCACGGCCCGCCGCCCGTCGATCGTTCCGGTGGCGGCGATGAAGGCGTCGTCGTGCTCCGTGGCAGCGCGGGCCTGCTTGAGCCGGTCGGTATACTTCTTGGAGTCGCGGAACTTGAGCGGATCTTCGCTGACCTGCGGTGTCGGCAGCAACTCAAAGCCTTCGTCCATGAGCTGGGCGAGACGCTTGGGGGCGCCGATACGGCCGTGGTACTCGCAGCGCGGGCAGACGCTCAGGTTCGCTTCATATTCGCGCGTGAACAACATGTCCTGACAGCGCGGGCACTTGACCCACAAGTCGTCAGGCGTCTCCCGCTTCTTGGCGAAAACGGAGAGCGAATTGCGGACGCGTGAAAGCCAGTTCATGCCGGCTGCCTTTCGGCGGAATGCACCGCCTGCGCAAGAGCGCGGGTGAGGGATTGCAAGTGCGCGGGGGCGTCCGCCCCGTGCTCGGCAACCAGCTCGACGAGGGCCGAGCCGACCACCACGCCGTCGGCGACGCGGGCGATCGCCTGCGCCTGATCTGGGGTGCGGACGCCGAAGCCGACCGCTACGGGCAAGTTGCTCGATCGCTTGATGCGGGCGACATTCGCCTCGACCGACTCGAGCGCCGCCTGCTGCTTGCCGGTGATGCCGGCCACAGAGACATAATAAAGAAAGCCGCTCGAGCCTTCGAGCACGGCCGGAAGCCGGGCCGCGTCGGTCGTCGGCGTGGCCAGCCTGATCGGATCGACCCCTGCCGCGCGAAGCGACGGGCCCAATTCCGCGTCTTCTTCCGGGCCGATATCGACGCAAATCACTCCGTCGACGCCAGCGGTACGGCACTGCTCGGCGAACCATTCGGGCCCGCGCCTGATCATCGGATTGGCATAACCCATCAGCACCAGGGGGACGTCCGGATGGCGCTGGCGGAACCCGCGCGCGATGTTCAGGATATCCTGCGTGGTGGTCCCTTTGCCCAGGCTCCGCAGGTTCGCGGCCTGGATTGCCGGCCCGTCAGCCATGGGATCGGTGAAGGGCATGCCGAGTTCAATCACGTCGGCACCCCCTTCGACCAGAGCATCGAGATTGGCTGCGGTATCCCCGTCGCCGGCCGTGATGAAGGTCACGAGGGCGGGGCGGCCTTTGGCGAAAGCGGAAGCAAGGCGGGTCATGGCTCGTCGGCTCGCATGCGGAACAGGGGCAGGCGCCGCCGGGCGACCGCCATCAGGTAAAGGGCGAGGAACAGCGCCATCAGTTCGGCCACGCCCCATCCCGCCAGGACGGGTTCCTGAAGAGCGGGAACGAGACCAAACAGCGTCCGGAACACCAGGAACAGCACGATCGCTGCGACCAGGTTAAGGACAAACTTCAGCGCGGTGGACGTCACAGCTTGGCTCCCAAGTGCTCCGCCACGGTGAAGATGTCCTTGTCGCCGCGGCCCGAGACGTTGACGAGAATGCGTTGGTCCGGGCGGTACTGCTTGGCAATCTTCGGCAGCACGGCCAAGGCATGCGCACTTTCAAGCGCCGGAATAATACCTTCAAGCTTGCAACAAAGCTGGAAGGCTTCGAGCGCCTCGGCGTCGGTGATCGGCATGTACTTCACCCGGCCGCTCTCGTGCAGCCATGAGTGCTCGGGGCCGATGCCGGGGTAATCGAGGCCGGCGCTGATCGAGTGCGCCTCGGTGATCTGGCCGTCCTCGTCCTGCAGCAGGTAGGTCTTGTTGCCGTGGAGAATGCCGGGAAAGCCGCCGGTGAGGCTGGCGGCGTGCTGACCGCTCTCCAGGCCGTGGCCCGCCGCCTCGACGCCGATCATCGCCACGTCGGGATCGTCGAGGAACGGGTGGAACAGGCCGATGGCGTTGGAGCCGCCGCCCACCGCCGCGATCAACAGGTCGGGCAGCGCCCCGGTGCGGTCGAGCATCTGCGCACGCGCTTCGGTGCCGATCACGCTCTGGAAGTCGCGCACCAGCTCCGGATAGGGGTGCGGGCCGGCGGCGGTGCCGATGATGTAGAAGGTGTCGTGAACGTTCGCGACCCAGTCGCGCAGCGCCTCGTTCATCGCGTCCTTCAGCGTCTTGGCGCCGCTCTCGACGGGGATGACCTCGGCGCCGAGCAGCTTCATCCGGAACACGTTGGGCTGCTGCCGGGCGACGTCGGTCGCGCCCATGTAAATCACGCAAGGCAGCCCGAACCGCGCGCAGACGGTGGCGGTGGCGACGCCGTGCTGGCCGGCGCCGGTCTCGGCGATGATCCGCGTCTTGCCCATGCGGATCGCCAGCAGGATTTGGCCGATGCAGTTGTTGATTTTGTGCGCGCCGGTGTGGTTCAGCTCTTCGCGCTTGAACCAGATTTCGCCGCCGCCAAGATGTTCGGTCAGCCGCTCGGCAAAGTAGAGCGGGCTAGGTCGGCCAACGTAGTGTTCGAGCAGGTCTTGGAACTGCGCCTTGAACGCAGGATCCGCTTTGGCCGCACGATACTCGCGCTCCAGATCCAGGATCAACGGCATCAGCGTTTCGGCCACGTATCGCCCGCCGAACTGCCCGAAGTGGCCACGCTCGTCAGGCTGATTGCGGAAGGAATTGGGCTGCTGGGTCATCGGCATGCTCACTTTCCCCGGCGATTGGCAGAGCCGCTGGGTCTTGTCCAGAACAGGCGCGGGCGGCGGCCACGGGCCGCTATGACGACACAGGTGGTGCACAATTGACACACTTCCGGTGCCTTATCGTTGGCGGGCGGGAAGCCAGCTGGCGTTCATCACTTTTAACCCTAGATGCCCCTCGCCGCTGCAAGGTGGCCAAAGCAATGTGTGCCCGAAAAGCTACACGGGCGCCGAATAAGTTAGTTCAGGAGTTTTAGAATGAAGTTCAAAGTTGCCCTTCTCGCCGCTGCTGCCGCTCTCGTTGCGGCCACTCCGGCTGCCGCCAATGAAGGCCGCGCCGAAGTTCGTGGCGGTATCGCGTGGGCAGGCGGCGTCGAAGAAGCCGTCGCGGGTATCGCGGTCGGTTATGACTTCGACGCCGGTTCGCAGGCGTTCTTCGGTCTCGAAGGTTCGGCCGACAAGGTTCTGGTCGACGGCGCCGATGTGGCGTGGGGCCTGACCGCTCGCGCGGGTGCCAAGCTCGGCACCGGCAAGCTGTTTGCCACCGCCGGCTACACCTTCGACGAATTCGAAGACATGCCGCACCTCGGTGCCGGCTACGAGCACACCATCGGTCGTAACACTTACGTGAAGATCGAATACCGTCACATGTTCAGCGACTTCGCTGACCCGAACACGGTCGTCGCCGGTCTCGGCGTCCGTTTCTGATCTTTGATCGACGCTAACAAGGGGGCGGTCCGGCGACGGGCCGCCCTTTTTTATTGCCCGCGAGCCGCCCGGCAGAAGGCGGCGATCTTTGCGAGATCC
>CAYTPY010000124.1:0-5209 GCA_964439725.1 uncultured Erythrobacter sp.
GGTGCAGCCGGGACAGACCGGCCAGTTGGCAGCGGCACGGCTCCCGGCACCGGCCGATGCCGGGCTGGTTCTCGGGTGGGTGCTGACGCCGAGCGCTTAGCGCCGATCGAGCGCTGGTTCAGCGCCGATCAAGCGCTTCATTGACGTCTGATGATCAGCGATTCCGGCCGTTTTCTCGCCACCCACTGACCGCGGCCGGGGAAGTTCTTCAGCACTTCGCCGTCCCAAAGCCGCACGATCCGGCGCTTGAATCGCCACTGGCCGTCCTCGCTTTTGACCGCGTGATCGTCGTACCACCCGGCAAAACGCAAGGTATACGGCGGCTCCCCCTCGCACTCCGTAACGAACGCAAAACTGCGCATTTTCACGCTGCCGTCGTCCTGCGGGGTGTACTGGATCTGGGTCACGTGATGCTGGCGGCCGGGGAAGCCCGGCGCGTTGGCGTAGTGGTTCATCAGGCCGCGGATGCCCTCGTGGCCTTCCCAGATGTCGGGGTCTTCGAAGACCTCCTCGCTCATCAGGCAGTCCTCGGTGAAGCAGGCCACCAGCCCTTCCGCATCGCCGGTGTCGAGCGCCCAGGAATAGTTGGCGATCAGGTCCTGCAGGCCCAGCCGGTCTTCGATCGAAAGCTTGGTCAACGCGGTCTCTCCCTCTTGTTGCCACAACCGTAACACTCGTTATGATTGCCGCCAAGAACGGGAGAGGCAACTTGGGCAAGATCATCGTCACCGGCGCGTCCGGGCAGTTCGGCAGCGCGGCAGCCAGGCTGTTGCTGGAGAAAGTGCCGGCCGAGGACCTCGTGCTGCTGTCGCGCACGCCGGACAAGCTGGCTGAGTTCGCCGAGCGCGGCGCGCAGGTCCGCCGTGCCGACTTCGACGATCCCGCCAGCCTGCGCACGGCGATGGAAGGCGGCGAGAAGATGCTGCTGATCTCGACCACGCGGGTCGGCAGCCGCGTCGAGCAGCACACCGCCGCGGTTGAGGCAGCTGTGGCCAATGGCGTGAAGCACGTCGCCTATACATCGATCCTCGGCTCCGGCGCGCCGAACAACCCGTCGGTCGAGCAGTTCGATCACCTCGCGACCGAGCAGATGATCGAGAAGTCAGGTCTGGCTTACACGCACCTGCGCAACAGCCTCTACGCCGAGGCGGTAGCGACCGCGATGGCGATCCCCGCGCTTCAGGCAGGGCACAAGCCCGAGAACGCCGGCGAAGGCCGCGTGCCGATCGTCAGCCGCGACGACTGCGTGGCAATCGCGGTGGGCGTGCTGACGCAGGACGGCCATGCCAACAAGGCCTACGACGTGACCGGGCCGGAGCTGTGGACTCTGCCCGATGCGATGGCGCTGGTGTCCGAAATGGCCGGTAAGCCGATCGAGATCGAGCTGGTCGATGACGAAGGCATGTACCGCTATTTCGACTCGCTGGGCGTCGCGCGCACGGCCTCGGACATCGTGCCCGACGGGCCCATTCCGTGGGCGAGCGAGGGCATGGTCACTTTCGGCCAGTCGATCCGTGAAGGCTTCATGGATGTCGTCTCGCATGACGTCGAGCGCGTGACCGGCCGCAAGCCGCGCACCTTGCGCTCGGTGCTTGAGCAGCATCAGCACCTGTGGCCGCAATGAGGAAGTGGTTTGCCGCCGCGCTGCTGGCGCTGGCCGCCTGCTCTTCCGAGAGTGAGGTGCCGCAGGTCGACACTTCTGTCATCGGCGCAGGAGAGGACTGGATCACCACCGGCGGCGACTGGGCAGGAAGCCACTATTCGCGCCTGACCGATATCAACAAGGACAACGTCGCCGAGCTTGGGCTGGCCTGGGACTACGACCTCGGCACGTCGCGCGTGCAGGAAGCGACGCCGGTCGTAATCGACGGGGTGATGTACACCTCGGGCAATCTCGGCAGGGCTTACGCGCTCGATGCCGCGACAGGCGAGGAACTGTGGCGGTTCGAGCCCGAAGTCGACATGCAGGTCAACCGTTTCACCTGCTGCGACCAGGCCAACCGCGGCGTCGCGGTGGCGGACGGCAAAGTCTTCGTCGCCTCGCTCGATGGGTACCTCTATGCGCTCGATCAGAAGAGCGGCGACGTGCTGTGGCGCATCGACACGATCGTCGACCGGGAGCGGGGTTACACGATTACCGGCGCGCCGGAGATTGCCGGCGACCTGGTCATCATCGGCAACGCGGGCGCGGAATACGACGCGCGGGGCTACGTCACCGCTTACGACGTGGGCCGAGGAGACGAGAAGTGGCGCTTCTACACGGTGCCGCGCGATCCGGCGTTGGGCCCACAGGAAAGCGAAGCGCTCGAAGCGGCGGTCAAGACCTGGGATCCGGAAAGCCGCTGGGACATCGGCGGCGGCGGCACGGTGTGGGATGCGATCGCCTACGATCCGGTATTCGATCAGGTGGTGATCGGCGTCGGCAACGGTGGGCCCTATCCGCTGCACACCCGCTCGCCCGACGGCGGTGACAACCTCTACCTGAACTCTCTCGTCGCGCTCGATCGCGCCACCGGCGAGATGAAGTGGCATTTCCAGGAAACGCCGCAGGATAGCTGGGATCTGACCGCGACGCAGCCGATGGTGTTCACGGAGCTGGAAGTGAACGGCGCGCGGCGGCCGGTCATCCTCCACACGCCGAAGAACGGCTTCTTCTTCGTGGTCGACCGCGCGACCGGCAAGCCGCTCGCCGCCAACGCGATCACGCGCACGAGCTGGGCGAGCGGGTGGAATCTCGAAACCGGCAAGCCGAACCTGACGCCCGAGTTCTCCGACTATTCGACCGGCCCGAAGATTGTCTTCCCGGCGAGTTCGGGCGCGCGCAACTGGCATCCGGCGGCGTACGACCCGACCCGCAATCTCTACTTCGCGGCGGTGGTGGACATGGGCAACCTGATGTTCATTCCGCCCGGACAGGAGAATCCGCCGCACCGCGAACGCTTCCTCAATCCGGCCGCGGCGCTGATCTTCACTGCGGACCTCGAGGCGGCGCTCGCCACGTTGCCACCGCCGATGCAACAAGCGGTGAAAGCGCTGCCGCAATGGCAGCAGGTGTTGGAAAAGCCGTTCAGCTCCGAGCTGCGGGCGATCGATCCGCTGACCGGGGCGACCAAGTGGGCGGCCGACTTCGACGGCTGGCAAGATCGCGGCGGGGTGCTGGCGACCGCCGGCGGATTGGTGGTCCACGGTACGCTGTCGGGCAAAGTGATCGTGCGCGATGCCGATACCGGAGAGATTCTGAAGAGCATCGACACCGGTCGCTCGATCCTGGCGGCGCCGATGACCTACAAAGTCAACGGCGTGCAGTACATCGCGGTGCAGACCGGCTGGGGCGGCGGCGGCTGGGGCTTCGTACCGCCTTATTCGGCGGCTTACTCGAAGGGCAACGTCAACCGCATCCTGGTGTTCAAGCTGGGCGGCCACGATGTCACGATCCCGGAGGATCTGCCGCCGCTGCAGCCCGCTCCGGAGCCGCCGGCACAGGTTCCTGGTGCTACCCCCGCGACGATCGCGCTGGGATCGGGCCTGTTCACCGAGAACTGCTCGATCTGCCACTCGAACCAGCCGCGCGCGCCGCTGCCCGATTTGCGCCGCATGCAGCCCGGCACGCACGACGTGTTCGAGCGGATCGTGCTCGAAGGTCTGCTGACGCCGAACGGAATGCCGCGGTTCGACGACTTGCTCTCGGCCGACCAGGTCAAGGCGATCCACGCCTTTCTGATCGATGAGCAGGTCAAAGTTCGGGCGCGTGAGTTGCAGTTGCAGCGCGAGGGCAAGCCGCTCGACAGCCGCAGTCTGACGATCTTGTCGAATTTCTAAGCCATGAACCCATGTCTCGTGATTGGAGCAAAGCTCGCAATGACGCAGTCGATGGATACAGGAGAACCCCAATGACCCCCGCAGGCGTGAACATCCGGCATCCCGACAAGCTCTACATCGGCGGCGAGTGGGTCGCGGCGACGAGTGGGCGGCAGCTCGAGATCGTCAATCCGAACTCCGAGGAAGTCGTGGCCCGGACCGCCGAGGCTGGCCCGGAGGACATGGACCGCGCAGTGGCAGCCGCGCGCGAGGCGTTCGATCACGGGCCATGGCCGGCCACGCCGCCGGCCGAGCGTGGCGCCAAGCTGATGGAGATGATCAACCATCTCGAGCAGCGCGTTCCCGAGCTGTCGCTGGCCTGGACGGCGCAGATTGGCGGCCTCGCCAGCTTTGCGCCGATCATGCACGGCGGCGCGGTCGCGGGGCTGCGCGGGATCGCGGCACTCGGCGAGAGCTTTGCCTGGACGCAGCAGATGAAGGGCCAGGTGGTCGACACCGCGGTGATCGCGCGTGAGCCCGTCGGCGTCGTCGTCGGCATTGCGCCCTGGAACGCGCCGTTCGGCATCATGGCCAACAAGGTGTTCTACGCACTGATCGCGGGCTGCCCGATCATCATGAAGCCTTCGCCGGAAACGCCGCTCGAAGCCTACATCCTGGCCGAGGCGGCCGAAGCGGCAGGGATGCCGGCGGGCACGGTCAATCTGGTGCCTGCAGAGCGCGAAGCGTCCGACCACCTGATCCGCAGCACCGGCATCGACAAGGTCAGCTTCACGGGATCGAGCGCGGCAGGGATGCACATTGCCAGCATCTGCGGCGCGAAGATGACCCGCTGCACGATGGAGCTCGGCGGCAAGTCGGCGGCGATCGTGCGCGACGATTTCCCGATCGAAGCGGCGGCGGGGATGCTCGGCAACACGATCACCGTGATGAGCGGGCAGGTCTGCGCAATGCTGAGCCGGGCGATCGTCTCCAAGCACCGCCACGACGAGCTCGCCGAAGCGATTGCGGGCGTGATGAAGGGCATCAAGATCGGCCACAGCGAAGCGCCCGACACCCAGCTCGGGCCTTTGGCGATGAAGCGCCAGCTCGAGCGCGTCGAGATGTACCTCGAGGAAGGCAAGAAAAGCGGCGCCGATCTTGTCACCGGCGGTCAGCGCCCGGCGCACCTCAACAAGGGCTACTACATGGAGCCGACGCTGTTCGCCAACGTCGACAACAAGAGCCGCATTGCCCAGGAAGAGATCTTCGGCCCGGTGCTGTGCCTGATCCCGGCGGAGGACGAGGAAGACGCGATCCGCATTGCCAACGAAAGCAACTACGGCCTCAACGGCTCAGTGCTGACCAGCGACGTCCAGGCCGCTTACGACATCAGCCGGCGCATCCGCACCGG
>CAYTPY010000125.1:0-5198 GCA_964439725.1 uncultured Erythrobacter sp.
TCAAGACCGCGCGCGAGGGGGTGATGGAGTTCCTGCTCATCAACCACCCGCTCGATTGCCCGATCTGCGACCAGGGCGGCGAATGCGACCTGCAGGACCAGGCGATGGCCTATGGCCGCGGCGCCTCGCGCTATGACGAGAACAAGCGGGCGGTCACCGAAAAGTACATGGGTCCGCTGATCAAGACCTTCATGACTCGCTGCATCCACTGCACCCGCTGTGTCCGCTTCTCCGAAGAGATCGCCGGCGTGGACGAGATCGGCGCGCTCTATCGCGGCGAGGACATGCAGATCACGACGTACCTGGAGCAGGCGGCCAAGCACGAGCTGTCGGCCAACGTCATCGACCTCTGCCCGGTCGGCGCGCTGACCAGCCGCCCGTACCAGTACGAGGCCCGGCCGTGGGAGCTGGAAAAGACGTTATCGATCGACGTGTCGGACGCGGTCGGCTCCAACATCCGTGTCGACAGCCGCGGCCGGGAAGTGCTGCGCGTGCTCCCGCGCAACAACGACGACGTCAACGAAGAATGGCTGAGCGACAAGGCGCGTTACCAGTGCGAAGGCCTGGTGCGGCGCCGGCTCGACAAAGTCTGGGTCCGCAAGGACGGCAAGCTGCAGCAGGCGAGCTGGCAAGAGGCATTCCAGGCTATTGCAGCAGTCAAGCCGGGCTCCAGCATTGCCGCCGTCGCCGGTGACCTGCTCGATTGCGAGACGATGTTCGCCGCGAAGCGGCTGCTCGGCGCAATGGGCTCGAGCCTGATCGAAAGCCGCCAGACGGGCATGGCTTATCCGGTCGACAACCTGGCTGCGGTGAACTTCAACTCCACCTTTGCCGGGATCGAGGAAGCCGATGCGATCCTGATCGTCGGCAGCCACGTCCGCTGGGAAGCGCCGCTGGTCAACGTTCGCCTGCGCAAGGCGGCGAAGCGCGGCGCCAAGGTGTTCATCGTCGGTCCGGATTGGGACCCCACTTATCCGGCCGAGTTCCTGGGCGAGGATGCGGCAGCGCTGCACGATCTGCCCAGCCACGTCGCCGAAGCGATGCAGCAGGCGCAGCGTCCTGCCGTGATCCTCGGCGGTGCGGGCCTTGTGGCGGGGGCCTTGCAGCCGGCGCTGGCGCTGGCGGAGCAGTGGAACCTCGTCCGTGAGGACTGGAACGGCTTCAACGTGCTGCATATGGCCGCAGCCCGCATGGGCGCGTTGATGCTGGGCTTCGCGCAAAAGGGCGGCCTGGCCGATCTGGTCGACGCCCAGCCCAAGGTCTTGCTGGCTCTCGGCGCCGACGAGGTCGAGTTCAGGCGTTTCGGAAGCTCGCTCAAGGTCTACATCGGCCACCACGGCGACAAAGGCGCGCACGCTGCGGACATCATCCTTCCGGCAGCCGCCTACACCGAGAAGCACGGCACTTACGTCAACACCGAAGGCCGCGTGCAGTTCGCCGACAAGGCGGTGTTCGCTCCGGGCGAAGCGCGCGAAGATTGGACGATCCTGCGCGCCCTGGCCGACACGTTCGGCGTCTCGGTCGGTTTCGACAGCTTCGACCAACTGCGAGAGGCGATGATTGCCGAAGTTCCGGCGCTCGGCGTCGATGGGCTGGCGGACTATGGCTCGCTTCCGAACGCAGACGCGAACGCCAAGGCGAGCGGCAGCATCGTCTATCCGATCAAAGACTTCTACCTGACCAACCCGATCGCCCGGTCGAGCCCAACGATGCAAGTCTGCTCGGCAGAGCTTCTGCACGGTGAGCAGATCCTGGAGGCCGCGGAATGACCGCTTTCTTCCAATCCCTCGGCATGAACTACGAATGGGCGTGGTTCGTCGCGACCATTGCCGGCATCCTGCTCATCGCGCTGCCGCTGATGCTGGCGGTGGCCATGATCATCTACGCCGACCGCAAGATCTGGGCTGCCATGGCGCTGCGCCGCGGCCCCAACGTGGTCGGGCCTTTCGGCTTGCTGCAGAGCTTCGCCGACGGATTGAAGGTGTTCCTGCAGGAAACCATCATCCCCTCGGCCGCGAACAAGGGCCTGTTCCTGATCGCGCCGATCGTCACTTTCACGGTGGCACTGATGGCCTGGGCCGTGATCCCATTCAATTCGGGCGCGGTGCTGGCCGACATCAACGTCGGATTGCTCTACATCCTCGCGATCAGCTCGCTCGGCGTCTACGGCGTGGTGATGGCGGGTTGGGCTTCCAACTCGAAGTACCCGTTCTTCTCGGCCATGCGGGCCGCGGCGCAGATGATCTCGTACGAGGTCTCGATCGGCTTCATCCTGATCTGCGTGGTGCTGTGGGCGGGAACGTTCAATCTCAACGCGATCATCGAAGCGCAGCGCGGCCATGGCCTCGGCCTGGTCAACGGGTTCGTCTTCAACCTGCTGCTGTTCCCGATGTGGGTGCTGTTCCTGATCTCGGCGATGGCCGAAACCGCGCGCGCGCCGTTCGACCTGACCGAAGCGGAGAGCGAGCTCGTCGCCGGCTACCAGACCGAATATTCGTCGATGAGCTTCGCGCTGTTCTGGCTCGGCGAATACGCCAACGTCCTGCTGATGTGCGCGCTCAACGCGATCCTGTTCTTCGGCGGTTGGCTGCCGCCGCTCGAGCTCGAGATCCTGTACTGGGTGCCGGGCTGGATCTGGTTCTTCGCCAAGATCTTCTTCTTCTTCTTCATCTTCAGCTGGGTGAAGGCGACGGTGCCGCGGTTCCGCTATGACCAGCTGATGCGCCTAGGCTGGAAGGTCTTCCTGCCGTTCAGCCTCCTCTGGGTGGTTGTGGTTTCCGGCTACCTGATGGCCACTGGACATTTCGTATGAGCGTCGCACAGTTCATCAAGTCGTTCACCTTGTGGGAATTCGTCAAAGCCCACGCGCTGACGCTGAAGTACTTCTTCAAGCCGAAGGTGACGATCAACTACCCCTACGAAAAGAACCCGATCTCTCCGCGCTTTCGCGGTGAGCACGCGCTGCGCCGTTATCCGAACGGCGAGGAGCGCTGCATCGCCTGCAAGCTGTGCGAAGCGGTATGCCCGGCACTGGCGATCACGATCGAAGCCGAACCGCGCGAGGACGGCAGCCGCCGCACCACGCGCTACGACATCGACATGACGAAGTGCATCTATTGCGGCTTCTGCCAGGAAGCGTGCCCGGTGGACGCGATCGTCGAGGGGCCGAACCTCGAGTTCACGACCGAGACGCGCGAAGAATTGATGTACGACAAGGCGAAACTTCTGGCCAACGGGGACAAGTGGGAGCGGGCACTGGCCGCGAACCTTGAAGCCGATGCGCCCTATCGCTAGGCGGCCCGCGTGACTGCAGCTCCCACCTTTTGTTTCACTTTCGTCATTCCCGCGAAAGCGGGAACCCAGAGCGTCGTTCAAGGCGCCAGAGCCGATTGGGCCCCCGCTTTCGCGGGGGTGACGAAGGGGTAAGAGATGATCCAACTCATCGCCTTTTACATGTTCGCGGCTATCGTGATCGCCAGCGGTGCGCTGACGATCCTCGCCCGTAATCCGGTGCATTCGGTGCTCTGGCTGATCCTGGCGTTCTTCAACGCGGCGGGCCTGATGGTCATCGTCGGAGCCGAGTTCATCGCGATGCTGCTGGTGATCGTCTACGTCGGCGCCGTTGCGGTGCTGTTCCTGTTCGTGGTGATGATGCTGGACATCGATTTCGCCGAACTGCGCGCGGGCTTCGTCAAGAACTTCCCCTTGGGCATTGCCGTAGCCGTCATCCTGCTGGCGGAGCTGATCCTGGGCATTGGCGCCTACCAGGCCGGTGCACTGGAACTCGGCACCCCTGATGGGACCGCCGCGCCGATGATCGGCGAGAGCAACATCGAGAACATCGGCGCTTTGATGTTCGGCAAGTATCTGCTGCTGTTCGAAGTGGCCGGCATGATCCTGCTGGTGGCGATGGTCGGCGCGATCGTGCTGACGCATCGTGGCAACCGCTCGCCGCGCGCTCACCAGAACATTGCCAAGCAGATCGCTCGTCGGCCCGAGGAGGCCACCGTCAACACGCGGCCCGAAGTGGGCCAGGGGGTGAAGCTGTGATCGGCATCGAACACTATGTCGTCGTCAGCTCGATCCTGTTCGTGCTCGGCGTGCTCGGCATCTTCCTCAACCGCAAGAACATCATCGTCATCCTGATGGCGATCGAGCTCATCCTGCTGGCGGTGAACATCAACCTCGTCGCCTTCAGCGCTTTTCTGGGCGATCTGACGGGACAGGTCTTCGCGATGTTCGTTCTCACCGTCGCGGCCGGCGAGGCCGCGATCGGGCTCGCCATCCTGGTCATCTACTTCCGTGGTCGCGGCACTATCGCTGTCGATGACGTCAACCGGATGAAGGGTTAAGACGTGCACCCCATCCTGGTAATCGTATTCCTGCCGCTCGTGGCCGCCATCGTCGCGGGTTTCGGGCAGCGCCTGCTCGGCAACCTGGGAGCGAAAGCGCTCACGACCGGCGCGCTGTTCGTATCCTGCATCCTGAGCTGGCCCATCTTCATCGAGTACCTCGGCGGCGGCGTAGCGGCCGAAGTGGTCCCGGTGCTCAAGTGGGTCGAGTCCGGAGCGATGAGCTTCGATTGGTCGCTGCGGGTAGACGCGCTGACGGCGGTGATGCTGGTGGTGATCACCACCGTTTCCGCGCTCGTGCACCTCTATTCGTGGGGCTACATGGCCGAAGACCCGAGCCAGCCCCGGTTCTTCGCTTACCTGTCGCTGTTCACTTTCGCGATGCTGATGCTCGTGACCGCGGACAACCTGGTGCAGATGTTCTTCGGATGGGAAGGCGTCGGCCTGGCCAGCTACCTGCTGATCGGGTTCTGGTTCAAGAAGCCGAGCGCCAATGCCGCCGCGATCAAGGCCTTTGTGGTCAACCGGATCGGTGACTTCGGCTTCATGCTCGGCATGTTCGGCACCTTCCTGGTGTTCGGCACCGTGTCGATCCCGGGCATCCTCGAGGCCGCCCCCGGCATGGCTGGAAGCTCGATCGGCTTCCTCGGCATGCGGCTCGACACGATGACGATCCTGTGCCTGCTGCTGTTCATCGGCGCGATGGGCAAGTCGGCCCAGCTCGGCCTGCACACCTGGTTGCCCGATGCGATGGAAGGCCCGACCCCGGTCTCGGCGCTGATTCACGCCGCGACGATGGTCACCGCCGGCGTGTTCATGGTCTGCCGCCTGTCGCCGATGTTCGAA
>CAYTPY010000126.1:0-5194 GCA_964439725.1 uncultured Erythrobacter sp.
CGCGCCCGTCTTCCTTGGTCATGAACAGGCGGCCGGCGTGCCAGACCGGGGTGGTGTTGGCGACGGTGCGGTCCACGCCCTCGACCGAAGGATCGTCGGTGAACGGATTGCGATAACGGCCGAACAGCGCGCGGCGTGCCTCCTTCTCGGCCAAGTAACGCTCGGTCTCGACATAGCGGATGTCGTAATCGACGTGGCCGTCATGGAAGTGGAAGCGGCTGATCATCCCGTCGTGGTTGAGGGCGATGTCGTCTTCGAACATCGGCACGTGCGCATTGTCCGGCACCGCGCGGAAGAAGGACCCGTCGATCTCGGCGGGAATCTCCCCTTCGACCGCGAGGTTGCGGGCGGAAAGCTCCAGCCGGCGCGGCGTGTTGCTGCCGATGAAATGGATGGTCTGCGGAAAGGCGTTCATGGCGTCCTCTGATCCCGTGCTTTTTCTGATGCGATACAATGGCTGTGCGCAACGCTAACGGTTGTTATAATCGAAGGGAAGGGCGGCGATCTTTGCGCTGCCTCAAAGGGGATCGACGTGCTCCAGGCGACGGCAAGCGAAAGCGCGGCCAGTGACAAAGTGGCGATGCTGCACCAGCTTCTGAAGCTGACCAACCGGCTGATGGCGCCGTTCTCCACCCACTTGTCGCACCGCTACAAGATCAGCCTCAACGAGTTCCGCCTGCTGATGACGATCGGCGCGCTCGGCCGCTCGGCAAGCCACGAATTGGCCGAGCTGACCGGCGTCAACGTGATGAGCGTCAGCCGCGCGGTGGCGACTCTGCAGCGCCATGGGCGCATCCAAGTCGTGCGCGACGACACCAACCGCCGGCGCAAGTGGCTGACGCTGACCGAGGAGGGAAGGCGCCTCTATGCGATCATGCGCCCGCAGAGCGAGAAAGTGGCCGACTACCTGTTCTCCGACCTTGCCGAGGGCGAGATCGCGCAGCTCGAAACGATACTGAACCGGCTGATCGCCACGCTCGAAGCGCGCGACGAGCACGGCGAATCGCTTTTCATGGAACGGACCAAACCCGAATGAACCAGCAGGAACGCCGCGCGATCGAGGCCGATTGCGAGCGGCTGATCAAGCTCTACGTCAACCTCAACGATGCGCAGGACTGGCACGCGGTGGCGGCGCTCTACACCGAGGATGCGCGGTTCGCCCGGCCAAGCCAGCCGGGGGTATTCGTCGAGGGGCGGCAGGCGATCCTCGACAGCTTCCTGGCCCGGCCAGGGCGGGCGCAGCGGCACGTCATCGCCAACACGGTGGTGGACGTCGAGGACGAGAACCACGCCCGCGCCTTCAGCGTGATCGTGCTCTACATGGGCGACAAGGCCGACGACGGCGGATTGCCGGTGCAGGACCCGAAGTCGCCGCTGATCGGCACTTTCACCGACAAGCTTGTGCGGACCAGCGAAGGCTGGCGCTTCGCCGAGCGCGTCGGCGGGCTCGACTTCAGGCCTTAGCTTCCTGCCGCCGCCGCACGGCGAGGGCGGCCGGGATGGCGAGGCAGATCAGCGCGGCAATACCCGCCGGGATGGCGGCGGCGGCGAGGAACAAGCGCGGCTCCACTCCGGCGCCGAGCATCGCTGTGCCGACCAGCGGCCCCGAAATCGCGCCGACGCGCGCAACCAGCATGCCCATGCCAACTGCCGAGCTCAGCAAGTGTGAGGGGAACAGGTAAGCGGTCAGTGCCGGCAGGGCCATGCCCGCGCCCGAGACCGTGCCGGCGCCGGCGAGCAGCAGCAGCGTCCAGCGCAGCGGGTCGGGGGCGGTCAGCCCGATCGTCACGAAGCAGCCGGCCATGAACAGGAAGGCGCCGACCATGGTCGGGCCGGCACGCCAGCGGTCGATCAGCGCGCTCATCAGCAGCCCGAGGGCCAACCCGGCAAGCTGCATGCGCCCGGTCACTTGCGCCGCCTGCTCGACGGTGAAGCCGGCTTCGGGCAGCACCGTCGGCACCCACGAGGTGAGCAGGTAGAGATTCATCGCGTTCAGCGTCAGCGCGCCGGCGAACACCGCGAAGGGCAGTATCCAGGGGGAGCGGAACAGCTCGAACTGCGGAATGCGCGACCGTGCGGGGGCCGCGTCTGCGGGAGACGCCTCGCCCGGCAGGATCAGCCACAAGACGACGGCGAGCACTGCAGCCCAGAGGCCCGGGACGACGAACAGGCCCGGCCAGCCGCCCATCCCGACCACCGGAGCCATCGTCTCTCCCGCCAGCCAGGCCCCGACGACGATCCCGGCCGAGACCACCGACATGATCGTCGCGCGCAATCGCTCCGGCGCCAGCTCGGCCGACAGCGCGGTGCAGTTGGGTAAAGCTGCGCCAAGGCCGATACCGGTCAGCAGCCGCCAGACGAGGAATTCGGTAATGCTGCTGGCCGTCGCCGTACCCAGCGTCGCCAGCCCGACGCCAAGGCAGCCGAACACGATCAGCGGCCGCCGGCCGATCCGGTCGCCGAGCGGCGCGAGCAATGCGGCGCCGGCACCCAGGCCCACCAATACCGCCGAGAACACGATGCCGAAGCCGGCAGGGTCGAGACCGAGGGCCGCATTCAGGTGCGGCACCGCCAGCGGCATCGCATTGAGGTCGTACCCGTCCATCACGAACACGAGCGCGAGCAGGACCAGCGACAGCGTCCGGCGAGCCGGCGTCATGCGAATCTCCCCTCCCGCCTGCGGGAGGGGCCGGGGGTGGGCGCGTAACTCCCCTCCCGCTTGCGGGAGGGGGCGGGGGTGGGCGTGTAAGCGGGCTCAAACCGGCCCACCCCTGACCCCTCCCGCAAGCAGGAGGGGGAAGTCCCCCCATGTCCCATCAGTCTCTCCCGTCCCAGGGCGAAGGCATCTTATACGGCACCGTGTGGAACACCGCTTCGACCTGTTCGATCGCACCGTCCCTGATCTTGAAGGCTTCGGCAAGATAATAGCTGTGCGGACGGCGCACCGGGCTCGAGGCGGGGGTGCCGTCGGTCAGCGTGTATTCGCCGAGCCGGCCCGAGTGGTCGATGAATCCATAGGCGAGCACGATGCCGCGCTCGATATCGACCAGCGGAAAACGGCGCGCGCGCAGCTCGTCGTCATAGCGGTACCAGCCGAGCGCGAACTGCTGCTCGCAGGCCAGCCGGGCGATCGGCAGCGGGAACTCGGCGTTGTTGGTTGTCTGGACGCCGTTCTCGACCCGGTTGCAGTGCGGGTGGAACCGGGTTCGGATCGTCCCGTCGTTGCGCTCGATGGTCTCGAAATAGCCGTCGGCGATGCGGATCAGCTCGTCTCGCGATGAGCGCTCGGCTTCGGGCACCATGGCCAGCATCGCCGGCTTGTCTTCGAACTTTTGGCCGAGGAACGGGAAGCCTTCGTCCTTGTTGCGGGCGACGACGACCTCGCAGCCGGCGATCCGCCCCTCCGCCACTTGCAGCCGGATCGAACAGGGGCTGACCGCGTCGGTTTCTTCGACCGCTATAAAGACCGCCACCTCGCCTTGCTCCGGATCGGCGAAGCGCAAGTCATAGGGTCTACGCGCAGTAAGCGTGTTCCACACACCGTCGCCGGGTTCGAGAACGACGTTGTTTTCGGTGTAAAACGCCTTCGCGGCCCAAGCCACGCGCTGCGGATCGCGCGCGTCGAGTGCTGCCAGGAAACCGTCGAGAGCCTCGTAGAGCTCTTCCCTCTGCGCCAAGATCCTCTCCCTTGCTTGACTTAGGGCGGTGCTACCTCAAAAGTAACGACCGTTAAAGTCGCGCGGACTCGCGGACGGGAGAGGGAATGGATCCGGCAGGCAAGACCGCGGTCGTCACCGGCGGCAATTCCGGGCTTGGTGAAGCGACCGTCCAGGCGCTGCTGGCGGCCGGCGCGCGCGTGGTATCGCTCGACCTGTCGGGCTCGGCGCCCGACGGAGCGGAATTCCTCAGCTGCGATGTCTCCGATGCCGCAGCGGTTGAAGCGGCCGTCGCGCAGATCGACGGGCCGATCCACATCCTGGTCAACAGCGCCGGCATCGGAGGGATGGGGGCGATCGCCAGCGCGGAAGGTCCGGCCGACCTGGCGGCGATCCGCAAGGTGATCGAGGTCAACCTGGTGGGCGCGATCAACACGGCCGCGCATGTCGCGCACCGGATGATCGGCAACGCTCCGGACCGTGCGGACGGAGAGCGCGGCGTGATCATCAACGCCTGCTCGATCGCCAGCTTCGAAGGCCAGGAAGGGATGACCGCCTATACCGCCGCCAAAGCCGGGCTGGCCGGGCTGACCCTGGTGTGGACGCGCGACCTCTCCAAGCACGGCATCCGCGTGATGGGCATTGCTCCCGGCTTCATGGCGACGCCGATGGTCAGCTTCCTGCCCGAGGATTTCATCGCCGAACTGCTCAAGGACGCCGAGTTCCCCAAGCGCGCCGGCCGCGCCGAGGAATTCGCGCAGGTCGCCGAGTTCATCGTTCGCACCCCGCTCCTCAACGGAGACGTCATCCGGCTCGACGCCGGCACCCGCCCGCCCGCGCGCACGCAGTGGTCGGCGGGATGATTATTCTCCGGCCACCATCCAGCAGACCTTCGTCATTGCGAGGCTGCGAAGCAGCCGAAGCAATCCAGAGCCGTTTATCGCTGCCCTGGATTGCTTTGCTTCGCTCGCAATGACGAAGGCTGGACAATAGAGGCTCCCCATCATGGCTACCCCGCTTCCCCCCAATCTCTCGCTTCAGCAGCTGACCCAGGCGCAGCGCGCGTTCGAGACGGCGCTTGGCGCGGACAAGGTGTTCTTCGAGGACCTCGACCGGCGCAGCTACCAGGACAAGTTCGCGGTCGACGACGCCGCGCATCTGCCGGCGGGCGCCATTGCCCCGACCACCGTCGAGGAAGTGCAGGCGGCGCTGCGCGTCGCCAACCAGTTCAAGGTGCCGGTCTGGCCGATCAGCCGCGGCAAGAACCTGGGCTACGGCGGCAGTGCGCCGCTGCTTTCCGGCAGCGTGGTCATGGATCTCAGCCGGATGAAGAAGATCGAGTTCGACGAAGAGTTCGGCACTGTGCTGCTCGAACCCGGCGTCGGGTTCTACGACCTCTACGACTTCGTGCAGAAGAACAACCTGCCGTACTGGCTCTCCACGCCGGGCAACTCGTGGGGCTCGGTCGTCGGCAACGCGCTCGACCGCGGCGTGGGCTACACGCCCTATGGCGAGCACACCAAGAACATCTGCGGCCT
>CAYTPY010000127.1:0-5188 GCA_964439725.1 uncultured Erythrobacter sp.
AATGTTGCGGACTTCGAGCTTACCCTCGAGTTCCTGGCCGAGAAAGTTCAGCGCCTCGCGCATCACCAGGTCTACCCGCAGGCCCGGGCTTTCGATCACGTCGGGCTGCGGCGGCGTGCCGTTGAGACCGCGGCTGACCACGCGGTCGCTGGCATAAGTGACCATGATCGTCTGCTGCGATAGGCGATCGTCCGCTTCGAGTCCGAACTGCAGGTTCACCAAGTGGTCCGATTGCCCTGTCAGCGGGATGCCGTCACGGAAGTAGTCAGTGGCGATTCCGGACGACGCGCCGTACACCGACACCACATCGTCGGCAGCCACCTTTAGCTCCGACTTGGTGTAAGTGTAGTTGCCGATCAGCACGATGCGGCGCGAGTCCCAGCCTAGGTCGAAGTACTTCTGTACCTCAAGCTCCGCGCCGTAGAGTTGAGCTTCCGGCGCGTTCGCAAAGCTGGTGATGAAATCCCCGCTTTGCTGGGTGACGAACGCTTCGATCGGGTTTTCGATCTTCTTATAGAAGCCCGCCAGCGACACACGCTGATCGGTGTCGAAGTACCATTCGGCCCGGGCTTCCGCATTGTAAAGCTGGCTGTCGACCAGCAGCGGGTTGCCGAGATATTGGCGGTTGCTCTCAGGGTCGAAGTACGGCTGGTAGATCAGTTCGCGGAACTGCGGCCGTGCAATCGTCTTCGAACCGCTCAGGCGCAGCTGCAAGTCCGGCTGCACTTCCCAGGTCACCGTCGCTGCGGGTAACCAATAACCGCGCTCCAGCGACGTGGCCGCTGCGCCGCTTGTCACCTCGTTGAAGACCTGGATCGGCTCGACCCCTTGATCGGCGTGTTCGTAGCGGACGCCGAAATCGAGGCTCACGGTATCCAGCGCCTGCCAATTTGCCTTCGCGTAGCCGGCCCAGTTCCTCAAGGTACCCCGTGAAACAGGGTTGGCTTCGTCGGTCTCGACAAGGCCGATATTGTAGAAATCGACGATCCCCGGCTGCAGCAGCAGATCCGGACGGAACGTGCCGACGGCTGAGGGGAAATCGCTCGGCGCCAGGAACAGGAACTCGCGCCGTGAGCTGACGCGGTCGGTGTCGGAGAAGGCGCCCCCCACCGTCACGTTGAGGTTCGGGAGCAGCAGGTAGCTGACGTCTAGACCTGCTGACCACAGGTCCTCCTCGAGATTAGAGAAAGAGACGGAACCATCGCCGGCGTTGCCGTTCTGGAGCCGGTTCAGGAACAGCTGGCCGTAAGGATCTGCATCGGAGTTAGTGCGGAAGTACTCGAACGACAGCTCGAACGGGGCTTTACGCCGGGAATTGGCGTAGCCGGCACGCACATCGACACGAAGCCCGGGTGCCGGTCTGAACTCGCCGACCAGCTGCGTGTTGATCAGCTGCCGTTCGAACCAGGCGGTATCCTGCTGCATCAGGTCGGTCGGCGTCTGGTTACGTTGACCCAGCCCAAGCCGCGTCTGCTTGATCGTGTCGTGAATGTAGAGGTTGGTCCAGCGCACAGTGTGGTCGCCAAACTCGAGGCCGAAGCCCAGCATCCCGTTGAGGACCATCCGCTGGTCGGTGGTGATGCGCTGAAAATCGTTCTCGACTTGTGACAGGTCGGCCGTCAGCGAAGTCTGCTGCAGCGCATCGCGCGTGGTGAACCCGTTGCTGTAACTGGCGGTGGCGATGACGCCGAGGTCGGTGTCGCCGACAGCGAAGGTCTTGCCGCCGCTGATCGATCCCGAGAAGTTCGGTGGCAGGTTGTCCCAGCGTTGCAGCACGGCGTTGCGGCTGTTAACCAGTTGGCCGGCGATGACGCTCGTATCGACATTGCCCGAGCTGATCCGCTCACCGCTGGCAAAGAAGGCGGCCAGCGCCGAAGGAATGTCCCGGTTGCCGTTGTCGAAGCCGGTCCAGTCGGTACTGCTGCCGAAATACGTGTAGCCGTGATGCCCAGTCGTCTCGGAATCGCCCGAGATACCGGCGCTGATCGTCAGGAAAGGCTCAAGGGGAATCGACTTGGTGGTGAGGTTGATGACACCGCCCCCGAATTCTCCAGGGAAGTTCGCCGAGTAGCTCTTCTGCACCAGGGAGGAGGCAATCACGTCGGTCGGGAACAGGTCGAGCGGCACCACCCTGCGCAGTGGTTCGGGGCTCGGCAGCGGCGAGCCGTTGAGCAGGGCGAGCGAGTAGCGGTCGCCCAGCCCGCGCACGTAGACGAAACCGGAACCGACCACGCTAAGGCCCGTCACGCGGCCGAGCGCGCCGGCAATATCGCCTTCGCCGGTACGCGCGATCTCCTCGCTCGACAGGATTGAGACCACCTGGTCCGACGCCCGCGCCACGTTGCGGTCGCGTCGGCCCGTTACCAGGATTTCGTTACCGCCCCCGGGGATGGAGATATCGACTCGGGGCTCCTCTCCATCGCTGCCAGCGGCGGGTGCCGCGTCTTGGGGCGTCGGCGCGTCGTCTTGCGCAGAGGCTAAAGTGGGGGAGACCAGCGCCGAGCTAAGCAGCAGCAGGCCTGCGAAACGCGAAATCGTGGACATGGGCAGGTCCCTTTGGGAAGCCAACAAAGTGGCGGGGGCAGCCAGCCGGCTGCCCCCGCGATCGGATCAGGCAGCCGGCGTCAGGTCGTCGGCAGCGACGTGCAGGCCGTCGAGGTAGGACCGAAGTTCGCGTAGGAGCTGTTGCAGGTCCAGCCGGTGTACCAAGCGTTGTTCCCGCTCCACGCCGCGCCGATCCGGTTCGGGCTCGGCACTTCGAAGAAGCTCGACAGCGTGCTGGCGTCGAACGCGACGACAGCGTCTTCGTTCGAGCCGTTGACGAACAAGTTGGTCAGCGTCGCCGTGAAGGCGTCGTTGTTGTTCGTCCCTGCATTGAACTGGGAAGCCACGGCCGCGGCGTCGAAGCTGCCGCTGCCGATGAACTTGGCCGCGTTGCACTGCATGGCCACAGAGTCCGCCGTGAAGGTCACCGGGGTGCTGCTTGTGCCGTGCAGGCGGATGCACTCGTTGTCCGGGGTGGCGATCACGCCGTTGACCAGCGTGATGTCCGAGTTGCCCCGAAAGAGCATCGCGGCCTGGTCGTTCGACTCGTTGTTGGCGCTTACTTGCGGCTGCAGACCGACGAAGTTGGAAACACGCAGGCGAGTGCGCGGGGTGTCACCCTCGTTGCCGTTGCTGTCGATCTCCATCAGCGCGTCGCCCATGCCGGGACGCTGGATCAAGAGTGCATACTGCAGGTCGAGGCGCGCACCGGTGTCGACGTCGAGGCTATCGTCGTCCGCGCCGGTAGCGACATAGTATTTCATGCCGACCTGGCCGCCGAAGAACTCGACGCCGTCGTCGGAGCTGTTGTGCGACTGGATGTGATCCAGTCGGGTCCGGCTACCCACGCCCGACGGAGTAAGGGCCTGGAGCTCGGAGTTGGCGCTCAGCACGTAGCCGGAATAGCGGATTTGCACGAAGCTCATGCGGCCCGCATCATAAGTGTCGTCGGTTCCGCCGTAGCGCGCCGGATCGGGCGCGCCTTCGGTCTGGCGCTCGCAAGTGTTGGAGGCGACGCTGCCGGTCGTGCAGTCGGTGGTCCGCGCCCGCCCGAGCAGCACGATCCCGCCCCATTGCCCTTGCGAGTTGTCGTTGTTGAGGCCCTGAACGTTGTCGCGGCTCGTGAACACGATCGGCTGCGTCTGTGTGCCCACCGCATTGATCTTGTTGCCCCGATTGACGGCGAGCCAGGATTGTCCCGTTCCCGCGAAGACGATGACACCGGGATCAATGCTGAGCGTGACGTTGGTGTCCTCAGTAAGTCGGCTCGTCGCGCAACCCGGAGTAGTGGTGTCGAACGGCGCCCCAGCGGTCGGGGCGGTAAAGCCACCGTCGCAGCCCACATCGACCCGACCGTTCATCTGATAGAGCACGCCCGGCAACTTCGGCAGCGTCATCGAAGCGCTGATGACACGCGGCAAGGTGCAGACGCGCCAAGTTCCTGTGGGACCCGTGATAGTCCCGGCGTCGGTAAGGCCCTGCGGGTCGGCCACGGTGGGGCAACCAGCTGCCGGTGTGACAGTGCCGGGACCGGTCGGATCCGGATCGGGGGTCGGCGTAGGGGCCGGGTTGTTGATGATGACGTTTCCGCCCCCACCGGGGGAGGCGATGTCGTCAGGCCCACAGGCGGCAAGCGCCAGAACACTGCAGCCAAGGACGAGCGAACGAGTTAATTGGGTCACGGCAGACGGCCCCTCATGAAGGATAGACGAACGGCGATTTCGTTGATCGCGACTCGCCACTAGGACAGTCAGGTGACAGTTTTTTTGCAGTCCAACACGGAGCCTAAATGTTACTTCACTATGACGGCCGTGTGTCGTTTGTGACAACCTCCATATCTTTAGTTTGTTACAACACTATTTCAATCATAGAAGCTTGTTGTCTTTTTTTAGCATGCCGCGCATTCTCCCGCCAGAACAACCACCCTTTGGGAGAAATGCCATGACGTTCGTCGTGATGATCTCGGCGCTAGCTTTCGCAGCGCAGTCCGCCCCCGCCGCGACGCAGTCCGCCCCGCAAGCCGGTGCCGAGGCGGCTTACGAGCAGCTCGCTGCCGGCGCCAACCAGGATGCGATTGAACGCATCCAGGCGGCGCTCTCGCAGAACCCCGGTGACCCGGCCCTGTTGATCAACCTGGGCACCGCCTATTCGCGTGAAGGGCGCTTCGAAGAAGCACGCGCCGCCTTCCGCAACGCGATCGCCGCAGAGGACCGCTACCGGGTCCAGTTGGCGGACGGTTCGTGGGAGGACTCGCGCCGCGTGGCCCGGCTTGCCCTCGATTCGCTCGACCGGACGGCCTTCGCGGCGAGGTAGTATTTCGCCGCGGTTGAAATAACCGCGGCCACTGTCATCGAAGTGTCATGTCCCTGCCGCATTCCGGCGGCGGAGGCATGATGATTCTCTCGACATTCAAGATCGCAGTCCTCAGCGCGCTTTGCGGTCTCGCCGCTCCTGCGCTAGCGGCTGAAACTAACGCCCCCGACGCGAGGGCGGACACGGCCGAAGCACCGACCGGTACTGCCGACGGCGTTCGAGTCGATGACAGCCGCGCCACCCACTCGCGCCGCGTCGAGTTGCCGTTCCTGCTCAACTTCCGCCCGCCGGAGAACGCGCCAGCCCGAACCGCGCCCCGCAAGGCAGCGCC
>CAYTPY010000128.1:0-5186 GCA_964439725.1 uncultured Erythrobacter sp.
GCGCCGCTGGCGGTGAAGGACCTGATGGCGGCGTTGCGCTTCGCGGCGCAGCCGCTCGACGATCTAAGCTTAGCCAATCTGCTGGTCTCGCCGCTGATCGGATGGAGCCAGGAGCAGTTGCTGGAGCATGGATGGCGCGAGAAGGGTGTGCCGCTGTGGGATCATCTGCGTCGGTCGCGCCACTCGGATGTGACGGCGCTCAGGATGCAGCTCGATCCGCTGCTCGCCCGTGCCGACTTCGAGCCGCCACAGGCGCTGCTGCATTGGCTGCTGGTCGGGCCGTGGGACGGGCGGCACAAGCTGGTCGCACGGCTCGGGGGGGAAGCCAACGATCCGATCGATGAGCTGCTCAATGCGGCGCTGGCCTATTCGGCTTCGAACACGTCGAGCCTGCAGGGCTTCATCCGCTGGTTCGACGCGGGCGAGGGCGAGTTGAAGCGCGAGCCAGGCGCGGCGGGCAACCTGGTGCGGGTTATGACCGTGCACGGCTCGAAAGGTTTGCAGGCGCCGATCGTCATCCTCGCCGATGCAACGGGCAACCCGGACTCCTCTCCGGTGCGAGGATTGACGTTGAATGACGGCGGACGCGACATCCCGATCCCCGATCTGGCCAAAGACGAGAAGGTCGGCCCGGTTGCAGAGGCTGAGGCGAAAGTGGCGCGCGAGGAGCGGCAGGAGCATTGGCGGCTGCTCTACGTGGCCATGACGCGCGCCGAGGAAGCGCTGTTCATCGGCGGCGCATTGGGCAAGCGCGAGACCGAGCCGGCGGCGGACAGCTGGTATGCGCGCCTGGCGCCGTTGATGCCGGGTGAGCCGATCGCCGATCCGGTGTGGGGCGAGAGGTGGGAGTGGGGCGAGGCTGCCGCTCCGGTCGCTGCGCGCGAGCAGGCCGAACTGCCGATCCCGCTTGCGTTGCCAGGATGGGCTACGCGCCCGGTCGGTCCCGAGCCGCGCCCGCCGCGGCCGCTGGCGCCCTCAGCCGCTGGCGAGGACCAGGGCGCCGATCCGCCCTATCCGCCTGGGCAGGATGCGGCGGCCGCGCGTCGCGGTATCCTGATCCACCGCTTGCTGGAGCGGTTGCCGGAAGTTCCGGTGGCCGAGCGCGAGGAGCGCGGCCGTGCATGGCTCGAGCGGAGCGGGCGCGAAATTCCGGAGGCGGAGCGGGAGGAAATGCTAGCGCGGGCGCTTGTCGTCATTGCCGAGCCGCGCTGGGCGGAGTTGTTTTCACCCGCCGCGCTGGCCGAAGTGCCGCTTGCGGCAACGGTGGGGGGACAAGTGGTGGCCGGCATAGCGGACCGGCTGTTGGTCGAGCCGGAGCGCATTCTGGTCGCCGACTTCAAGACCGCGCGGCGGCCGCCGACTTCGCTGGACGAGGTACCGGTCTCGACCTTGCGGCAGATGGCGGCCTACACGGCGGCGCTGGGCGCGATCTATCCCGGCAGGGCTATCGAAGCGGCGGTGCTCTACACGCAGACGCCGCAGCTCATCGCCCTTCCGGCCGCGTTATTGGAGGGTCACAAACCCGCCTTGCCGTCGTCGCAGGAAAGCTTTTCCGGGTAAGCCGTTGCGACGCGGCCTTGCGTACCTAGATTCACCGAGACGAAGAACAGGAGTACTTTCATGGCCACCAAGACCGTCACCGATGCCAGCTTCCAGGCGGATGTCCTCGATTCAGAGACCCCGGTGCTGGTCGATTTCTGGGCGGACTGGTGCGGCCCGTGTAAGATGATCGCGCCGGCGCTCGAGGAAATCAGCGACGAACTGGCCGGCAAGGTCACCATTGCCAAGATGGACATCATGGAGAACCCGGAAGTGCCGGGGCGGATGGGCGTGCAGTCGATCCCGTTGATGGTGCTGTTCAAGGGCGGGCAGCCGGTGGCGCAGAAGGTCGGCGCCGCGCCGAAGAGCCAGCTCAAGGGCTGGATCGAAAGCGCGATCTGATCGGCCGCTGAATCAGGCGGGGAGCTTCGCCAGTCTCTCCGCCATTTCATCCCACAGCTTCGGGCTTGCCGCGCCGAGCAGCCCCTTACGTTCCCACTGATCGACCCGGTAGGGTGAGCCGTCGAGGCGCGCCGCCTTGCCGCCTGCCTCGTTGAGCCAAAGCGCTCCGGCGGCGTGGTCCCAGGGAAGAGTACGTTCGAAGATCGACAGGTCGTTCGTGCCTAGCGCCAGGCGCGGGTATTGTTCCGCGGCGCACCACGGCACGTCCACCAGGCGGTAGTGGTCGCCGATGCCGGCGAGCACGCCTGCGCGCTTGGTCAGGTCCATAAACAATAGCGAGACCGCGGCGACCGGTAGCGCCTCTCCGGTGGTTCGAGCCTCGATCTTCTCGCCATTGACGAACGCCCCTTTGCCCTTGTGCGCCACGCAGAAGCGATCGCTGAGGCAATCGTAGATCCAGCCGGTGTGCGCTTCGCCGCCCGCGGCCATAGCAATGAGGATGCCGAATGGCGCGGCGCCGCGCGCGAAGTTGCGGGTGCCGTCGAGCGGATCGACGATCCAGCAATCGCCGCCGAGCCGACCGAACACCGAAGCATCGGCAAAGGCCGCCTCCTCGCCGACGATCGGAACGTCCGCCAGCTTGGCCAGCCCTTCGCCCAGCATGTCTTCCGAAAGCTGGTCTGCCACGGTGACCACGTCGCCGGCTTCTTTTGGCGAGATCTGATCCTGGGCGAGCTTCTGGTAATAGGGCAGGATCGCGCGTTTCGAGACATCTCGAAGCAGTTCGAGCATCGCACCGTGCAGGGCATCCACGGCTGCTGCTGAACCAGGTGATTCGTTCATGTTAGCGGGCTACCCGCTGAACCAAGTTGACACAGTTGACACAGTCCTGGAGATAAAACTCAGCTCACCCCGAAAGCTCTGAATAGGATCAGCAGCAGGGCGCGCGGGCAGGCATGCTCTATCCCTTGGCATAAAGTCGACGTGTAGGAAAGTTCGGCGGATCAACTGCGGTAGTCGGCGTTGATCGCGATGTAGCCATGAGTGAGATCGCAGGTCCAGACGGTGGCTCTTCCGTCGCCGAGGCCGAGATCGACTTCGATATCGATCTCGCGTCCCTTCAGGTGATCGGCGACAGGCGCCTCGTCGTAATCGGCGAGGGGCAGGCCTTCACGCGCAGCCCAAGTGCCGCCGAAGCCGATCGATAGCTTGTCGCGGTCGGCGGGCTCGCCGGCTTTGCCCACCGCCATGACGACGCGGCCCCAGTTCGCGTCCTCGCCGGCGATCGCGGTCTTGACCAGCGGCGAGTTGGCTACCGCAAGGCCGATGCGGCGGGCGCTGTCGTCGCTGACCGCGCCGCTCACCCGCACTTCGATCAGCTTCTGCGCCCCTTCGCCGTCGCGGACCACGAGAAGCGCGAGCTGGCGGCAGACGTCGTGCAGGGCGGCTGCGAAAGCGTCGGCTCCCGCATCGTCGAACGAGGAGAGCGGAGCGTTGCCGGCCTTGGCGGTGGCGAAGGCCAGGACGGTGTCGCTGGTCGAGGTGTCGCTATCGACGGTGATGCACGAGAAGGTACTTTCATTGGAGGCGCTGAGGCAGCGCTGCAGGAAGACCGGATCGACGGCGGCGTCGGTGAAGATGTAGCCGAGCATCGTCGCCATGTCGGGCGCGATCATGCCCGAGCCCTTGATGATCCCGGCGATCGTCACGGTGCGGCCCTGGACCACGGCAGTCGCGATGGCGCCCTTGGGGAAAGTGTCGGTAGTACCGATGGTTATAGCAGCTTCTTCCCACGAGGCGGGAGGGGCATCGAGCGCCGCCGCGACCCCTTCCTGGGCCTTGTCCTTGGGGAGCGGCACGCCGATCACTCCGGTCGAGGAGACGAACACCTGGCTGGGTTCGCAGCCGAGGTGGTGCGCGACCTGAGCCATGATCTGCTCCACCGCCTCGCGGCCGCGGTAGCCCGTGAAGGCATTCGAATTGCCCGCGTTGACGATCAGCGCTCGGGCCTGGCCGAGTACCACCTGCTCCCGCCCCAGCTCGACCTCGCTCGAGCAGCAGACGTTCTTCGTGAAGACGCCCGCGACGATCGTCCCTTCCGCCAGCTCGGCATAAGTCAGGTCGCAGCGATCCCATTCCTTGTACCGCGCCCGCGCCACGCGCAGCGTCACACCATCGATCGGCGGGATCTGGGGGAAGGGCAGAGCCAGCGGGGAGCGTTCGATGTCCATGGCCCGCCCTGTAGTGAACGGCCTGCCGCGCGTAAACGCGGATTGCTGGCTGGACGAATGCGGCGCCGATGATTATCTCCTCCCCAATGCTCCGCAAGCTCCTCGCCCTGCTGATGCTCGTGACCGGTCTCGCCGCCGTTGGCGCGCCGGCGCAGGCACGGGTGTTCGATGTCGAGAGCGTTCGGACGGTGGATGCCAGCTATACCTGCGCCACGCAGGCAGGTGTGCACAGCCCGCTGCTGGTCATGCGCAGAGACCGGAACGAGGCTCAGCCGCGGTCGTGCCCGCGGCCCGCGACGGCAACCGTCGTCGTCCCCACGGTGATGCTCCAGGTCGACCGCGCGCGCGAATAAGCGCGCCGCTTCCTTCTCCCAGTTCGCCTGTCCGGCCCCGCGATGCGTGGCTGCCTTGCTTATCTCATTTCAGGAAATTGCCCATGTTCGGCGCCATCGCCAAAGCCGTGTTAGGCTCATCCAACGACCGTTACGTTCGCTCACTCGAAAAGATCACCGCCCAGATCAATGCGCTCGAGCCGCAGTTGGAGACATTCTCCGACGATGAACTGAAGGCCCAGACGGCCAAGTTCCGCGAGCAGCTCGCAGCCGGCAAGAAGCTGGACGACATCCTGCCCGAAGCTTTCGCCACGGTCCGCGAAGCTTCGAAGCGGGTGCTCGGCATGCGGCACTTCGACGTGCAGATGGTCGGCGGCATCGTGCTGCACCGCGGCGAGATCGCAGAGATGAAGACGGGCGAGGGCAAGACGCTCGTCGCCACCTTGGCGGCTTACCTCAACGCCATCGAGGGCAAGGGCGTCCACGTCGTCACCGTGAACGACTATCTCGCCCGCCGCGACGCCGAGCACATGGGCCGGCTGCACAACTTCCTGGGGCTGAGCGTCGGCGTGATCGTGCCGAACTTGCCCGAGCATGCCCGCCGCGACGCCTATCTTGCCGACATCACTTACGGCACGAACAACGAATTCGGCTTCGATTACCTGCGCGACAACATGAAGCA
>CAYTPY010000129.1:0-5155 GCA_964439725.1 uncultured Erythrobacter sp.
CGCGAGCGCGGGAAATGGCCGTTGTCGGCGAGCCGGTCGAGCGGCGTGCACAGGCAGCCGACAACCGAAGCTTCTTCTTCCGGCGCAGCGCCAAACCGCGAAGCGATCGCAACCGGATAGTTGCGCCGCACAACGGTGCCGAAATTGCCGGACGCGGCGAGTTGGTGATGCAGCCCGCCGTCGGTCACCAGGAACACCTGACCATGGCTTTCCTTCCGATCGACGATGCGGGTCAGGTACACTCCGGCCTCGCCGACCAGGTAGCGCCCAAGTTCGATGGCGAAGCCGGCGCCTTCGAGTTCACTGGGCATATCGGCGAACCGCTCGCTCAGCGCTCTGCCGACGATGGTCAGGTCGAGAGCGCGGTCGCCATGGAAATAGGGGATGCCGAAGCCGCCACCCATGTTGAGATGCGGCAGCGGCGCGCCAATCTCGCCGGTCAGCCTTGCGGCCAACTGCAGCACGTTCGCCTGGGCCTCGGCGATGGCCTCGGCATCGAGCGCTTGGCTGCCGGCGAAGATGTGCAGCCCGCTCCACTCGGCCCCGGCGGCGATCACTTCGCGTGCCAACACTGGCACCCGATCCTCATCGACGCCGAACGGCTTGGCCCCACCGCCCATTTTCATGCCTGAGCCGCGGAGCTCGAACGCGGGATTGACGCGGATCGCGAGCCGCGGCGCAATCCCCAATCGCTCACCGATCGCGAGCGCGCGGCGCGCTTCTCCCGCCGATTCCAGGTTGAGCGTGGCGCCGTGGCGTATCGCACGTTCGAGCTCTATGTCGCGCTTGCCAGGCCCGGCAAAGCTGATCGCCGCCGGGTCTTGGCCCGCCGCGACAGCCATCTCCAACTCGCCGACCGATGCCACGTCAAAACCGTCGACAAGGCTTCTCATCAATTCCAAGACGGGCCGGTAAGGGTTTGCTTTGACGGCATAATGGATGCCTAAACCTTGCGGCATGGCCGCGCGAAGCAGAGCCATCCGCTGGCGGATCAGGTCAGCGGAATAGACGAAAAGGGGCGTTCCTCCCTCTTGCTCGACCAGCGAGCTGACCGGGCGGCCGCCGATCGCCAGCTCTCCATCGATCGTGCCGTACCCTTCCGGGATCGGTCCAAGCGGCTTCATGACGTCATCTCCGCCGCCAGCGCGGTCCGATCGATCTTTCCGTTTGGGTTGAGCGGCATCGCCTCGACCCAGCGGATCGCTTGCGGCTGCATGAAGTTCGGCAATTCGCGCTTCAGAAACATTCTCAAATTCTCATCGTCCCCGTTCCCGCGCACGAACAGGTGCAACGCCTGTCCCAACCGGGCGTCGGGTACCCCTATTGCCGCGGCTTCGCTCGCTAATCCGCTTGCCAAAGCCGCCTCTTCGATTTCCTGCGGGCTGATGCGATTGCCGGCGCTCTTGATCATGGCATCGGTGCGGCCGACGAAATAGAGCAGTCCCTGGGCATCACGCCGCACGCGGTCACCCGACCATACCGCCGTTCCGCCATAGCGCGAGCCGGGCGGCGCAGGCTTGAAGCGCTCGGCGGTTCTGGCCGGGTCGTTCCAGTATCCCTGCGCCACCAGCGGTCCGCAGTGAACCAGTTCGCCCTCTTCGTCAGCCGCGGTCATGTCACCGTCAGCGCCGACCACCAGGATCTCGGCAAAGGGAATGGCTTGGCCCATCGAGGTCGGGTGGCTGTCGACCAGTGCCGGATCGAGATAAGTCGAACGGAACGCCTCGGTCAGGCCGTACATTGGAAAAAGTCGCGCTTGCGGGAACATAGCGCGCAGGTTTGACACCAACTCTACGGTGAGCGCGCCGCCGCTGTTGGTAAGTCGGCGTATCGGCGTCACAGCCTCGACAGGCCAGTCCTGCTCGACCAGTTGCACCCACAAAGGCGGAACGGCCGCCAGCGTCGTGACGCCGCGGCGCGCGCAGGCCTTGATGACGTCACGCGGCGTCAGGTAGTCGAGCGGAACCACCGAGCCACCGGCGTACCAGGCCGAAAACAACTGGTTCTGCCCATAATCGAAACTCAGCGGCAACACCGCGAGGGTCACGTCGTCCTCGGCTAAATCGAGGTAATGCGCCACGCTCACTGCGCCCAGCCATAAGTTCGCGTGGCTCAGCATCACGCCCTTGGGCTTGCCGGTGGAGCCGCTGGTGTAGAGCAAGGCCGCGAGTGCGCCGGGATCGGCGTCGGAAGCAGGAAGGCCATCGCAGCGCGCCGCCGCCTCGAGCGCCGCGTCCTCGGCAACGGCCTCGCAGGGCTCCGGAACGTCGCTCGCTTCCAGCGTTGCCAATCGCGCGGGGGTCGCGACCAGCAGGCTCGCTCCGCTGTCGGCCAGGATGTGGGCGGCCTGGGCCCGTTTCAGCAGCGGATTGATCGGCACGTGCACCAGCCCGGCACGGGCCGCGGCGAGCGGCATCAGGCAGGCGAGCTCGCCTTTCGCGGCCCATGTCGCTACCCGCGCGCCGCGCTCCGGGACGCGCTTGGCCAGCCACCCGGCCAGCTGCGCGACACCGGTTCTTAAGTCCTTCCAGCTAAGCGTGCGCTCGCGCAGAACCAGCGCCGGCGCATCATCCCGCCCGCATTCGGCGAGATGATCGAGCGGCCGGGGCGTGGGATCGGGCGCGGGCATGTCATCCTGAAGAGGCGGCTAAGTGGCAGCGGTCAGCTATCACGACACGATGAGCGATCTGCAAGGGCTGAGCTTCGCCGGTCAGGGTCCGTTTGCACGGGCCGAATGGTTCATGCGGCTCGAAACCTCCGCCGAGGCCGCCTGCATCGCTCTGGCCCGCGAGGGCGGCGAAGCCGTTGCTCTGCCGCTGGCGCGGACGGCCAAGGGCCTGGAGTCGCTGACCAACTGGTATGCCTTCACCTGGAGCGAGCTCGCCACTGCCGAGGCTGACCGCAGCGCCCTGCTCGAGCAGCTCGCCCGGGACCTCGCCCGCCGGTCCCGCTGCGTCACTTTCGACAAGCTCGCCGATGAAGACGGCACCGCGGCCCGCCTCGAACGCGTCTTCCGCCGCGCCGGCTGGTGGACCGAGCGCGAGGCCAGCGACAGCAACCACGTGCTCGCGGTGGCAGGCCGCACGTACGCCCAGTACCTCGCCGCCCGCCCCGGCCCCTTGCGGACCACGCTGAAGCGCAAGGCGAGCAAAGTCGAGGTCGAGATATTGACGTCGTTTCAGCCCGATGGCTGGCAATCCTATGAGGATGTCTATGCTTCCAGCTGGAAGCCCGAGGAAGGGGACCCGGCCTTGCTGCGCGCCTTCGCCCGAGCCGAGGGAGAGGCCGGCCGCTTGCGCCTCGGGCTCGCCCGGCATTCGGGCCAGGTCGTCGCGGCGCAGTTCTGGACCGTCGAGAACGGCACCGCCTACATCCACAAGCTGGCCCACCTCGAAAGCGCCAAGCCGCTCTCGGCCGGGACCGTGCTGAGCGCCGCCTTGTTCGAGCACGCGATCGACCGCGACCGGGTGGCGCTGGTCGATTTCGGCACCGGCGACGATCGCTACAAACGCGACTGGATGGAGCAGGTCCGCCCGCGCTACCGCCTCACCTGCCGGCGCCCGGCCGATCCGCGCAACTGGCCGGCCATCGCCCGCTCGTGTCTGCGCACGCTTGTCTCGGCAAACCGCGCTCGCTAGGGGCGGCGCGAAAAAGGGGCCCATTCATGTCCGCTGCGGTCGACGAGCACTCCGATACCGACTCCCTGCTGCGGCAAGTGCTGCGCGATGTGCTCGGCTTGTCGCCCGAACGCACCGCGGCGCTCACTGCCGAAACCGGCCTGTTCGGCCACTTGCCCGAGCTCGATTCGATGGCCGTCGCCGGCCTCCTCACCGAGATCGAGGACCGCCTCGGCATCCTCATAGACGATGACGACGTCGACGGCGAAATGCTTGAAACGTATGGCGCGCTGCTCGGCTTTGTCGAAGCCAAGCGCGGCGGGGACTAGGCTTGGGCATCGCCAGCTGGCCCTGCGCCGGCGGCGAGGAATTCGCGCTGGCCTTCGATCGCGGCCGGCCCTTGCGCCTGCTGGTCCTGCCGGCGCTGTTCGACGAAGCCAGCAAGCTGCGCCGGGTCACCGCCGCCACGCTGCGCCGACTCGATGAGGCCGGCATCGACGCCTTTCTCCCCGACCTTCCCGGCTGCAACGAGAGCCTCGCCCCGCTCGAAGCGCAGACGCTCGCCGCCTGGCGCGAGGCCGCCGAAGCCGCGGCCGAGCATTTCGCCGCCAGCCACGTCCTCACCATCCGCGCCGGCGCGCTGTGCGCTCCGCCCGCGCTCCCGGTGGTCCGCTACGCCCCGACCACCGGCGGCGCGGTGCTGCGCGCGCTGCTCCGCGGCCGGGTTCTCGCCAGCCGCGAAGCCGGCCGCGACGAGAGCCGCGAAGGGCTCCTCGCGCAAGGCCGGCGCCAGGGCCTCGAGCTCGCCGGCTATCGGCTCGGCGCGGCGATGATCCGCGAGCTCGAAAGCGCCGAACCCTCCGGCGGCCCCGCGCTTGCCAACCTCGCCCAGACCGATCTCGGCGGCGCCGGCCTGTGGCTGCGCGCCGAGCCCGACCATGATCCGGCGCAAGCCGAAGCCCTCGCCGCCCGCGTCGCCCAGGCGATCGCCGCATGATCCGCCGCCACGTCAGCTTCGCCTGCGAAGGCGATACCCTCGTCGGCACGCTCGACGGGCCGGCCGAGGGTTCCGCTGCCTCCACCGGCCTGCTCCTCGTCACCGGCGGCAACGAGACCCGCGCCGGCGCCTTCTCGGGGCAAGCCCGGCTCGCCGTCCGCCTCGCCGCGGCCGGCTACCCGGTGTGGCGCTTCGACCGCCGCGGCGTCGGCGACAGCACCGGCGAGAACCGCGGCTTCCGCGGCAGCGGCCCCGACATCGCCGCCGCGCTCGCCGCCTTTCGCGCCGAACAGCCCAATCTCCGGCGCGTGGTCGGCTTCGGCAACTGCGACGCGGCCAGCGCGCTGATGCTCCAGCCCGGCGCCGGCTGCGACGCGCTGGTCCTCGCCAACCCCTGGACCATCGAGGCCGACGACGGCGCCTTGCCGCCAGACGCGATCCGCCAGCGCTATGCCGAGAAGCTCAGGAACCCGCGCGAGCTGGTGCGCCTCGCCACCGGCAAAGTCTCGCTCGGCAAGCTCGCCGGCGGCATCGGCCGCGC
>CAYTPY010000130.1:0-5111 GCA_964439725.1 uncultured Erythrobacter sp.
TGAGGCAGGCCATCAGCAGCGGGAAGTTCCACGGCACGATCTGCGCGCAGACGCCTACCGGCTCCTTCAGCGTGTAGGCGAACATCATCCCACCCGGCATGGAATAGGGCGGCAGCGTCTCGCCACCGATCTTGCCCGCCCAGCCGGCCATGTAGCGGAAGTGCGCGGCAGCACCGGGCACGTCGACCGCACCAGCCATTCCCTTCGGCTTGCCCACGTCGATCGCTTCGAGCTCGGCCAACTCGTCGGCGTGCGCGTCGATCAGGTCGGCGATCCGGTGCATGGTCTTCTCGCGCACGATCGGCGGGAGGTTGCGCCAGCGACCATCGTCAAAGGCTGCGCGTGCGGCGGCCACCGCCCGGTCGATGTCCTTGTCGGTCGCTTCGACGACCTTGGAGACGACCTTTCCCGAAGACGGGTCTTCGACGTCAATCGTCTCACTGCCCGAACTGTCGACCCATTCGCCGTTGATGTAGAGCTGCGGCGCGCGCTCCAGCGCCTTCTTCACGGCGTCCGAATACTCGCGCTGCGCGCGATCGATGGTGGTGGCAACGTTCATGGAGGTTCCTTTCCCGAGCGAATCTGTTTCCATCAGCCCTAGCAAAGCGCCGCTTCGCTGGCCATTAACCGCGTTCCTAACGGGCGTTACGATGGCTGTCTAATGCTTGGCGGCAGTCAGTGCTTGGCACGCGGCGCCGGCTTTGCCGGGCAGCTTCAGTAGGGGCGGAGCGTACGGGCTTCTCGCGAATACGATCGGAGAACCGCCGGCCTCGCCGGAGCGTCTCGCGGTGATCTCACTTCCCCGTTGCGGGCGCGTGCCATCTCGGCTTATGTCTCCCGCGTCAGTCGAGCGCGAGCCCGCGTTATGACCCTGGCCTAGCTCTGATTGTTAGCCAGACAGGACACACCCCATGCCAACCAAGCTGCCGTCCCGCGCCGACCATGTCGGCTCCTTCCTGCGTCCGCGTTCGGTCATCGAAGCGCGCGAGCACAGGTCGGCGGGCAACATCGACTATTCCGAACTGCGCGCCATCGAAGACAAGGCGATTGCCGATCTCGTCAAATGGCAGGAGAGCCTCGGTCTCAAGGCGATCACCGATGGCGAATTCCGCCGCTACTTCTTCCACACCGACTTCCTGCTCCAGCTCGAAGGCGTGGAAGAGCGCGGCGGCCTGAAGAAGGCCTTCAAGAACGATGCCGGCAAGGACGTCCACTTCGCTCCGCCGGTAATGGTCGTCACCGGCAAGATTGCGCACAAGAAGCCGATCCAGCTCGCCGACTACCAGTTCCTCGCCAGCCAGGTGACAGAGACGCCCAAGGTCGCGATTCCCAGCCCGACCATGCTGCACTTCCGCGCCGGTCGCGCCGGCATTCCCGAGGATGTCTATCCGGAAATGGATGCATTCTACGCCGACGTCGCCGCGGCGTACCGGGCCGAAGTCGACAGCCTCGCCGCCGCTGGCTGTCGCTACATCCAGATGGACGACACCAACCTCGCCTATCTCTGCGACGACGAGCAGCGCGCCGATGCGGCGAAGCGAGGCCTCGATCCCGACGCCACCACGCGCCAGTACGCGAAGCTGATCAACGACAGCTTCGCTTCGGCGCCGGCCGACATGATCAAGGCCGTGCACCTCTGCCGCGGCAACTTCCGCTCGAGCTGGGCGGCCGAAGGCGGCTACGAGCCAGTGGCCGAGATCATGTTCAACGAGCTCGATATCGACGCGTTCTTCCTCGAATACGACGATCCCCGCTCGGGCGACTTCGCCCCCTTACGCTTCCTGCCCAAGGGCAAGACCGTCGTGCTCGGCCTCGTCACCACCAAGCTCGGTGACCTGGAGAGCAGGGACGACATCAAGCGCCGCATCGACGAGGCGACGAAGTTCGTCGACATCGACCAGCTCGCCTTGAGCCCGCAATGCGGCTTCGCCAGCACCGTCCACGGCAACGACATCACCACCGAGCAGCAGGCCGACAAGATCCGCCTCGTGGTCGAAGTCGCCGAGGAAGTCTGGGGCTCGATCCCCGCGATGGCCGAGTGACCTCGATAACCGCCGCGTAAAAGAAGGGCGGCCAGCGGCCGCCCTTCCCGTTTCGGCGATCGGCTGACCGATCAGATCCGCTTCTTCACCGTCACCGCCCATTCGCGCGGCCGCCCCGGCAGACCGGTGACGAAGCCGGCGCCTGCGGCGGTCAGGTCGAACAAGGTCTGGAAGTAATACTTGTCGAACAGGTTGGTCACTTCCAGCCCGATCTCCAGGTCCTCGTTTTCGTTCCGCCACGAAAGGCGCGCGTTAGCTACGGTGTAGCCGTCGATCAGGTTGGTCGGCGCATTCACCGCGTTGGTGTAGACTTCGCTCTGGTATGCCGCGTCGAAGCGCGGAACCAGCGATCCTGCCGAGCCCAGCGGGATTTCGTATTGGACGCCCAGCGACCATTTCCATTCGGGCGTGTAGATGGAGACCATGCCAGGCAAGATGTTGCTCGCCGGATCGAGTGAGTCGGCGACATAGTCGAAGTCGATGTAGCTGGCCGAACCGTCGATCAGCAGGCCGTCAATGAGGCGGATCGTGGTCTCGACTTCGACACCCTTGACCTTGGCGTCGCCCGCGTTGGCGGGCAAAGCGCACGGCCGCGAGAACGCGGCGCCTGCTTGCGGGCAGACGCTCAGCGACAGCTGGATGTCGCTGTAGTCGCTGTAGAAGCCGGCGACGTTGAAGCGCACCCGCCGGTCGAACAGCTCGGTCTTCAACCCGACTTCCCAGGATTCGAGCGTTTCCGGCCCGAATGGCAGCACCTGCTGCGCGAAGAACGGCCGCGGGTTGATGCCGCCGCCTTTGAAGCCGGTCGACCATTGCCCGTAAACCGAGACGTCCGGCGTGATCTCGAACATCGCGTTGAGGCGATAATCGAGGCGATCATGGTCGTAGTCGCCGCGTTCGCCGTCCAGCGCGCCGAGTTGCGGATGCGGCCCGCCAGTGAATGTCTCGCGCGAGTAGGTGTAGTCCTTGTGCTCGTCGGTATAGCGGATGCCGGCGGTCAGCGTCAGCGGATCGATCGGGCGCCACGAGAGGTGCGCGAACGCCGCCTTGGTATCCGCGTTCACCGGATCATTGCCCAGGAACGGATCGAGCCCTGCGTAGCGCAGGTTTTGCGTCGTGGCATAGACCGAGCGCTGGTCCATGTAGAACCCGCCCAGCGTGTACTCGATCGCGTCATCGAGCAGGCTGCCGTTGAGACGCAGTTCCTGGCTGAACGACCAGAACGTCAGGTCGCCGCTACCGAGACTATGCGCGAGCGGTGAGATATCGTCGTCGTTGCTGAACTGCGTCCGGTAGTCGCGATAGGCGGAGATCGAGACCAGCTGGAGAGCGTCGGTCAGGTCATACTCGATTTGCCCTGAGACGCCCCAGCCATTGTACTTGGTCCGGCCGTTGACGACCTGGAGCGGCAGCCCGTTGTCCGGCAGAGACTGGTAGGTCGCATAGTTGCAGTACGGGCCGCAGACGAAGCGCGCGTCGTACGGGATCTCCGCCTCGAACGGGTTAATGTCGAACACCCGTGCCGCCGGATTGGGCGGGGACGGATAGTTCGGGCTGGCCACATTGCCGGCGGCGTTCTCGCGCAGCAGCAGGACTGAGCCGCCCACTGTGCGATCGTCGTTGGTGTAGTCGGCGATGATGTTCACATCGAGTCGGCTCGTCGGCTGCCAGCGTAGCTGCCCGCGAACGGCTTGGAAGTTGACCTCGCCTTCCTTGGCCATGACGCAGTCGGCCGCGGTTGTAGGCAGGATGCGCGGCACGCCGCCGACGGGGTTGACTGGGCTGGCTCCAGCCGGGAAATCGCAGCCGAAGTCGCGCCGTTCGATGTAGCCGTCCTGCATCTTCGAGACGGCCGAAACGCGCGCCGCGAGCGACTCCGTCAGACCGACGTCCGCGCTGGCGCGCACGTCGACCCGGTCACGGCTCCCGTACGCGGCTGAGACCGTCGCAGTGTTGCTGCCTGTCGGGCGCTGCGAATAGAGCTTCACCGCGCCGCCGATCGAGTTGCGTCCGGCCAGCGTGCCTTGCGGCCCGCGCAGAATCTCAACCCGGTCGAGGTCGAGCAGGTCGAACATCGATCCGGTCAGCGTCGCGTAGTAAACGTCGTCGATATAGAGGCCGACGCCCGGCTCCAGGGCGGGATTGAAGTCGGCTTGACCGATGCCGCGGATGCTGGCCGTCATCGACGGACCATAGGCGGTGCCTTGCGGCTTCATCGTCACCGACGGCGCCTGAGCCGCCACCTGGCTGATGTTGGTCTGGCTGCGCGCCTCGAGCATCTCGGCGTTTACGGCGGTGATGGCCAGCGGCGTGTCCTGCAGGTTCTGCTGGCGGAACTGCGCAGTAACGATGATTTCCCCGCCGCCGTGCGTCTCGGCCTCGGGGCTCTGCTCCTGCGCCATGGCCGGAACCGCGAACGTGGACGCGGTGAGCGCGACAACGCTGGCGGCGAGCGCGAAGCGGGCGTTGCGGGGGGTGCGAAGAACCTTCGCCATCCTATCCTCCTGATGTGTTCGTTGGGCGGCAGGGGGTGCCGACGGATTGTAGGTAAAGCATACAAAATTGCCGCGGCAAGCGTCGGCGGCTCGGCGGCCACGCTAAGCCGGAGGAGTGATGCAATTCGGCTACAAAATCGGCGGGCCTATGCGCCGCGCAGCCGGAACACCCGTTCAGCATTCGATTGCATCAGCATCGCCTTGTGCTCAGCCGACAGGTCCATCCGATCGTACGCCGCCACCTCGTCGGAGCTCTGCTGGTATGGATAGTCCATCGCGTAGAGCACCCGCTCGGGCCCGAGCACGTCCATGCAGAACTTGATTGCCGGCTCCCACGCCACGCCACTGGTGGTGATCCAGATGTTGTTCCTGAAATAATGGCTCACCGGGTGCTGCAGCTTGACCTGCTTGCCGCCGCGCAGATGCGGCCGCCCGTCGGCATTCCCCTGCATCCAGTCGAACCGGTAGAGCTGCAGCGGCATGCACTCGCCCATATGGCCGATCACCAGCCGCAGCTTCGGAAAGCGGTCGAACGCGCCCGAGAAGATCAGCCCCATCGTGTGCAGCCACACGT
>CAYTPY010000131.1:0-5107 GCA_964439725.1 uncultured Erythrobacter sp.
TCGTGGAACGCGATCAGGGCTCCGAGCGTGGCGGCGTCGAGGTCGTCGACCAGGATCGTCGTGCTCGGCCGATCGCCCGGATAGCGGCAGGCGGGCTTATCGCTGTCGCGCCCGGCCATCAGCGCGGCGCCCTGGGCGAAGCAGTTCTGCAGCAGGATGCGGTGGTGCGCCGGGTCTAGCGCGTCGCCCGGCGCGATGCTGGCGATGAAGTCGACCGGCACGAGATGCGTGCCTTGGTGGAGCAGCTGGAACACCGCGTGCTGCGCGTCGGTGCCCACGCCCCCCCAGGTGATCGGCGCCGTAGGCCCATCGACCGGGCGGTCGTCGACCGTGACGCGCTTGCCGTTCGATTCCATCTCCAGCTGCTGGAGATAGCTCGGGAAGAGCCGCAGCCGTTCGTCATAAGCGAAAACCGCGCGGGTCTGGGCACCCTTGAGGCGCGCATAGAGCTGGTCGGCAAAGGCGGCGCGCAGACACAAGTTGGCGCGGCCGTCGGTGTCGCGGAAATGCGCGTCGATCGCCGCAGCCCCGGCCAACATCGCTTCGAAATCGTCCCAACCGACAGCAAGGGCGACCGGGAAGCCGATCGAGGACCAGACCGAATAACGGCCACCCACGCTCTCCGAAAACGGCAGAATGCGGGTTTCATCGACGCCCCACTCGACCGCCTTCTCGGGACAAGCGGTGAGCGCGATCACCCGGCCGTGTGGATCGACGACGGCATTGTCGCGCAGCCATGCGAGCGCGCTCTGCGCATTGGTCATCGTCTCGATCGTGGTGAAAGTCTTGCTGGCAACCGCGATCAGCGTCGTCGCCGGATCGCATGCGGCGAAGGCTTCCTCCAGCGCCGTACCGTCGATGTTCGAGACCACATGCACATCGACTTGGGCCAGGTCGCGCGCCAGCGCATCGATCGCCAGGGCTGGCCCCAGCGCCGAGCCGCCGATGCCGATATGGATCAGGTGCCGGACGTCGCCGAGAGCGCCTTCGTGGATCGCCCCGACCAGCAGTTGCATCCGCTGGCGCAGCGCGGCCGCTTCCTCGACACTCGCATCTTTGCCCACGCCGCGGAGCGCGGAATGCTCTGCCGCGCGGTTCTCCGTCGGATTGACGATTTCGCCCGCGAACAGCTTTCGTCGTGCCTCAGAAAAACCCGCCGCATCGGCAAGCACTTCGAAATCGCCGAGCAATTCATCGTCCAGGTGAGTCTTGGACCAGTCGAACAGGATGCCGCCCTGCCCTTCTTCGCCCAGTTCCAGGCGCGCGGAATACTTCTCCACCCGGCGGGAATCGCGGCGGAACAGTTCGGTGAGCGTCGGATCGTTGTGCAGCCCAAGGTTACGCCATGCCGCCACGCGCGCTTCGCTCACCAGATTCCCCTTTCCTACAGACTGGCAACCCGGCTAGGCCCTCGTGCCATGAATGCAAACCCGGAAAAATCGGCGGCGGCCCTGGCCACCCTGGCCGACCGCGGCGGTATGGATATTGGGTCCCTGGACACCGTCAACACTGTCAACCTGTTGTCAACTTACGCCCGCCGGGGCGGCCAATCGGAATGACCGCGGCGATGGACGACACCACCTCTCCTGATGCCGCTCGGCCAGCGGAAATCGAGCCCAAGAAGAAGGAAAAGAAGCAGGACAGCTTTCCTGTTTTCCTGATCAAGCTGGTCGTGATCGTGGTGCTGTTCCGCACCCTGCTGTTCACCAGCTTCATGATCCCCAGCGAATCCATGATGCCGCGGCTGCTGGTCGGCGACTACTTGTTCGCCGCGAAGTGGTCCTATGGCTACTCGGGGGCCTCGCTGCCGATCGACTGGGACAGCGGCAAGGGCCGGATATTCGGCAGCATCCCCGATCGCGGCGACGTAGTGATCTTCAAGCACCCGATCGATCGCAGCGACTACGTCAAGCGCGTCATCGGCGTTCCCGGCGACCAGGTGCAGATGGTCGCCGGCGTTCTCCACCTCAACGGGCAGCCCGTGGCGATGGAGCGGATCGAGGATTTCGTCCTGCCCATCCATGCGAGCCAGGGGTGCCGCGAGGTTCGCTTTACCGAGCGCCAACCGGACGGCTCGTTCGCTTGCCACTATCCGCAATATCGGGAGACGCTGCCCGGCGGCGCCAGCTACAACGTGCTCGACCTGGGACTGACGCCGCAAGACACCACGCAGCCGATCGTCGTTCCCGAAGGCATGCTGTTCCTGATGGGCGACAACCGCGACAACTCGCTCGACAGCCGCTTCCCGCCCGTGGCCCAGCAGGGCATCGGACTGGTGCCGGTGGAGAACCTCGTCGGCGAAGCCAGCTTCATGTTCTTTTCCACCGACGGCAGCGCCGAGTGGCTGAAGCCCTGGACCTGGTTTACAGCGGCGCGCTGGGAACGGATCGGGCGCGGCATTTGAACGGGCTCACCGGCGAGACGCGTAGCTGGCTGGAACGCCTCGGCTTTACCGTTGCGGACGAAGCCCTGTGGGTCGAAGCGCTGACCCACGGCAGCACCGGCGCGGCGCGCGATTACCAGCGGCTCGAGTTCCTGGGCGACCGGGTCCTGGGCTTATCGATCGCGGAGCAGCTTTATCGCCGTAACGGCGGCAGCGAGGGCGAGCTGGCCCAGCGGCTCAACGCTCTGGTCAGCCGGCAGGCGTGCGCGGCGATCGCGCGCGCGATCGGCGCGGCGGAGCAGGTCCGGCTCGGCAAACAGGCCCGGGACGATGGCGCCGCCGACAGCGATAACGTCCTCGGCGACATCATGGAGTCGCTGCTCGGGGCCAACTTCGTCGAGGCCGGCTTCGACGCCACGCGCGACGTCGTGGTGAAGCTGTGGCAGCCGGCGATCGAAGGCCGCGCCGGCCGCGCCAAGCATCCGAAGAGCGCGCTGCAGGAATGGGCCGCCGGTAACCGCCGCCGCGCGCCGGACTACGAAGTGATCGAGCGCTCCGGCCCGGATCATGCGGCGAAGTTTACCGTTCGGGTCAGCGTCAAGAACGTCGGCGAAGTCACAGCGACCGCCGGCAGCAAGCAAGAGGCGGAAACCGAAGCCGCCCGATTGTTCATGGAGAAGTTCGGGTGAACCAACCTCACTGCGGTCTGGTCGCCGTGATCGGCGCACCGAATGCCGGCAAGTCGACCCTGGTGAACCAGCTGGTCGGCCAGAAAGTCGCGATCACCAGCGCCAAGGCGCAAACCACCCGCGCGCGGCTGCTCGGCATCGCGCTCCACGGCGAAACCCAGATCATCCTGGTGGACACACCCGGAATTTTCGAGCCGAAGCGCCGCCTCGACCGGGCCATGGTCCATGCCGCTTGGGAAGGTGCGCACAGCGCCGATGCGATCGTTCTGGTGGTCGATCCGATCAAGCAGCGCCGGCACGAGCTCGAGCCGCTGCTCGAGGCGCTGAAGGATCGACCCGAGCGCAAGCTTTTAGCGCTCAACAAGGTCGATGCCAGCAAGAAGGAGCCGCTGCTCGAGCTGGCGCAGGAACTGTCCGGCAAGGCCGACTTTGCCGAAGTGTTCTTCATCTCGGCCTTGACCGGCGACGGAGTCCCGGAACTGAAGGCCCACCTCGCGGGCCTGATGCCCGAAGGGCCTTGGCACTATCCGGAAGATCAGGTCTCCGATGCCAGCGAGCGCTTGCTCGCGGCCGAAGTCACTCGCGAGCAACTATACCGCCAGCTTCATGAGGAGCTACCCTATGACAGTGCCGTGCGGCCCGAGAGTTACCAACAGCGCAAGGACGGTAGCATCGAGATCCGCCAGCAGATCGTCATCGCTCGTGACAGCCAGAAGCCGATCATCCTTGGAAAAGGCGGGGCCCGCATCAAAGCCATCGGCGAAGCCGCGCGCGCGGAGCTGAGCGAGATGCTGGGGGTGCCGGTGCACTTGTTCCTCCACGTCAAAGTGGACGAACGCTGGTCCGAGAGCCGCGAGATGTTCGAGGAAATCGGCCTCGACTGGGTACGCTAGGCTTCGCGCAGGTCGGCCATCGTGGCGCCTGCTCGCGTGACGCTCTTGTAGCGCGCCAGGCTGCATAGCGCCGCCACCACCGCCAGTGCACAGGCGACGAACAGCGGTGTCGGGCCCACGCCCATTCCGCCGGCCAGCAGGATGCCGACCGTGACCGCCGCAACGGTCTGCCCGAGCAGGCGCGAGGTGGAGAGCAAGCCTCCGGCTGCGGCGGCGCGGTCTTTGGGCGATTGGCCGATCAGCAACCTGGAGTTCGGCGCGAAGAACAGGCCGAAGCCGAGCGCGGCCAGGCTGAGGCGCCAGGCGATCGCGAACTCGCCCGGATTGTCCGGCATCATCGCCAACAGGAGCAGGCCGGCGATGGCGATCGTCATCCCCGTCACCCCGAGCTTTGTCGGCGCCACTCGGTCGCTCATCCATCCAGCGAGCGGCGAGATCACCAGCATCGTCAGCGGAAAGGGCAGGAGCAGCAGGCCGACCTGCTCGGGCGAGTAGCCCATCCCTTCCTCGAGCCGAAACGGCAGCGACAGCATCAGCGCGCCCGAAGCGACGAAGCAACTGATCGCCGCCAGCGCGGAGAAACCGATTGCAGGCTTGGCCAAGAGGTCCACGGGCACCACCGGCGCGGTGCGCTGCCGCTCCCGCCGGACGAGGAGCACGGCCGACAAAACGCCGGCGAGGACCACGGGCGCACCGATCACGCCGTTCTCGTGCGTCGCGAGCTGCAACCCGCCGATCAGCAGCAGCATCGTCACTGCGCTCCAGATGCCGCTCAGCCACTCCGGCCTGCGGTCGCGGCGCACCGGCTCGGGTAACGAGCGGCCAAGCAGCAAGGAAACGATCGCGAAGGGCACTGCCGCGGCGAAGACCCACTGCCACGGCGCATGACCGACGATGAACCCGCCGAGTGTCGGCGCGAGCGCTCCAGACGAGGCAACGATCACGCTGTTGATCCCCATTCCGCTGCCGAGTTGGCGCGCTGGGTAGATCTGCCGCAGCATCGCCGCCGAAACCGACAGCGCCATACCTGCACCGAGTGCCTGGAGCGCCCGCAAGCCGAGCAGCACGAAGAGATCGTTCGCCAGCAGACACAGCCCCGACGCGACGAGGAACAGCCCCTGCCCCATCTGGTACAGCCGCCG
>CAYTPY010000132.1:0-5072 GCA_964439725.1 uncultured Erythrobacter sp.
GCGCTGACCGGCAGCGGGGCGGACGCCTGGGCGCAGGACAGGGCGATGGACGCAGCGATTGTCGCCGCGATGCGATCCGCCGGAACAATGAGCGTGACAGCCCGCGACCGTGCGGGGAATAGCTTCACCGACCGCTACAGTCTCAGCGGCGCTGCGACAGCGATGGATGCAGCCACCGTGGGGTGCGCGCGAGTGCAGTAAACGAAGCTGGCCAAGCCCGAAGCCTGGCGCTCGGCGAGAGGGTCAAAAAGGAGGCCGGGAGATCGCTCTCCCGGCCCGTGTTTGGTGACGTGACGGCTTAGAAGCGCCAGCCCACGCCCGCCATGATCTGGTGGCGGTCGGTGTCGATATCGAACCGGTCGCTGTCGGGGATGTTGTCGGCTTCGAAGTCGAGCTCGCCTTTGCTGTAGTTCGAGTAGCGATACTCAAGCTTGGCGAAAGCATTGGTGCCGAGCTTCTGCTCGACGCCCGCGCCCAGACGCCAGCCATCGGTGTCGATGTTGGTGTCGTAATTGGTGGTGCCATCGGTGCCGATGAAGTTGAACCGGGCATTGGTGTAGCCGCCCTTGGCATAAACCAAGGTTTGAGGCGTGGCCTTGAAGCCCAGGCGCGCGCCGACATAGATGTCGCGGCCCGCATCCACTGCACCCAGACCGAAGTTCGTGTACGGATCAGTATAGTCGGAATCGGCGGTGGAATCGGTCAGTTCGGCTTCGGCGCCTAGGACGAAGCCGCCCATGTCGACGTCGTAGCCGATGCCCACACCGTAGGCGACGCCTTCGGCATTCTGGTCGCGATCGACGTTCACGCCGTCATCTTGCGAGCTGCCAGCCTCGTTGATGTCGTAACCCGCGACACCCGCGATCCAAGGACCCGTGAAGGTGGCGTCCTGCGCTGCCGCCGGAACGGCCAGAGCGCCGAGCGAACCCGCCGCGAGCAGGAGTGCGATACCCTTTTTCATTATAAGCTCCATTCACTAATACACGGCTATTACCGTGGACCGCTCAAATGGCGGAGAACGGGGCGAGTTTCATGAACCCCGAACAACGACCGTCGGTGATGCAGTTAGGCAACAGTCGCAGGACGAGTTGTGGCCTGAGGGAGACGGAATCGCGGAACCCCAGTCTCGATGAGCAGTTCGCGCGAGCCTTTGCCCTGCCAGATTGGCTCCTATATGGGTCACACATGGCCGACACCGCTCTTATGCCGATTCCGGGCCCCATCGATCCGGTTCCCGTCACGCGCGACATCACACCGCGGCCGGATGGCCGTACCGATCTGATCGGGCTGGCGCGGTCACAGATCGCGGCCTTGTTCGCCGGTGCGGGGCTGGACGCAAGACAGGCCAAGCTCCGCGCCAAGCAGGTGTTCCACTGGCTCTATCACCGCGGCGTCACCGATTTCGAAGCGATGACCGACATCGCCAAGACCATGCGTCCGTGGCTGGCGGAGCGCTTCGTGATCGGCCGCCCCGAGGTGATCGAGGCGCAGCATTCCTCTGACGGCACCCGCAAGTGGCTGCTGCGTACCGCCGACAACCACGACTTCGAGATGGTGTTCATCCCGGATGCCGATCGCGGGACGCTGTGCGTCTCGAGCCAGGTCGGCTGCACGCTCAACTGCCGGTTCTGCCACACCGGCACCATGCGGCTGGTGCGCAACCTGACTCCAGGCGAGATCGTCGGTCAGGTCATGCTGGCGCGCGACGCGCTCGGCGAATGGCCGAACGGCAAGATGGACTTCGCCGAAGAGGAGTCGGTGGCCGAATACACCGCCGACGGCCGCCTGCTCACCAACATCGTGATGATGGGCATGGGCGAGCCGCTCTATAATTTCGACAACGTGCGCGATGCGCTGCGGATCGTGATGGACGGTGACGGGCTTGGCCTGTCGCGGCGGCGGATCACGCTGTCGACCAGCGGCGTGGTGCCGATGATGGCCCGCGCGGGGGAGGAGATCGGGGTCAACCTGGCGGTCTCACTCCACGCCACGAACAAGGAAGTGCGCGACGAGATCGTGCCCCTCAACCGCAAGTACGGCATTGAGGAACTGCTCGAGGCTTGCGCCGCCTATCCTGGCGCATCGAACGCACGGCGCATCACGTTCGAATACGTGATGCTGAAGGACAAGAACGACAGCGACGAAGATGCGCGCGAACTGGTGCGGCTGATCAAGCAGTACGACCTGCCGGCGAAGGTCAACCTGATCCCGTTCAACCCCTGGCCCGGCGCTCCTTACGACTGCTCGACTCCCGAACGGATACGGCGCTTTTCGGAGATCGTCTTCGAAGCCGGCATTTCGGCCCCGGTGCGCACCCCGCGCGGCCGCGACATCGACGCCGCCTGCGGCCAGCTCAAGACCGCGGCCGAAAAGAAGAGCCGTGCCGAGCTCGACCGGCTGGCCGAAGAGAAGCAGGCAGCGCTCGGCTAACCGGAGAGATCAGCCGGCGCACCGCGGCGGCAGGCCCGATCTCTCCACCGTGCCGAGCTGCGATGCGGCATCGAAAGTCACGCTGAGCCCAGCCATGCCGCGCGATCCGAGCGTGCCGCCGGTCTGCGGCGTCGGCCAGCCGACCGACCGGACCGGAAGCGGCACACCGGACACGGTCGCCGCGACCGGCAAGGCCACTTCGGAAAACTCCGCCCCGTTCAGGCCGCGCGGCACCGGATCGCCCGATGTCGGCAGAGCGCGCGCGTCCGCTTCGTCGAGCAGCAGCGCGCCGGTGCCCAGTCCGCTGGCGAAGCGGACGCGGAAGCGCTGCCCGGCCACGTCGACCGGCAAGACGGGCACCCCGTTGTCGAACGACACCGGCAGCCCCTCGTCCAATTCGCGGCCGCCGAACCGCGCCCGCGCATTGCCGTAGTCCAGCGTCAGCGGCAGCAGCGCGATCAGCCCACTCCCCAAGCTTCCGTCCCATTCACCTGCGCCCTCTTGCGCTGCCACCAGGTCAAGGTTCTTGAAGCTCACAGCGCCGACGGAGACTTCGGATACGCCGAATAGCGTCCCCTCGGGCGACGCTCCCATGCGCGGCAGTTGCAGGTCCGCGGCCAGCCGCGGGCTGATCCGCCCGTGCCCAGGCGCGGCGGTATCGATCACGAACCGGAAAGGTCCCTTGCCGCCGATCGTCACCTCGACCACCGGCACCGGCGCGGGCAGCATCGGCACGACGGCGCAGCCGCCTGCGGCTGCAACGCTCATGTCCTGCGCCGCCGCGGCTGACGCCAGTCCCGCGCACAAGATGCCGAAAAGCAGTCGGGGCATCGTCCCTCCGTTCATCAAGCCCGCTCCATACCCACCCGCGCCCGGCTTTCCCCATCCTGAACCCTCGCCCCGCCGCAGCTTTGGAGCGGCTCGTCGCGACCGCCCCGGGGCGGCATCTTGTTCATCTCCGGTTGTGGACCGCTGAACAAAACCGCGCGTTATCAGGCCGGAACAATCGAGGGAATTAACGATGCGTAAGACAGCACTCGCCGCCGCAGCCGCCGTTATGACGTTCACCACCGCAGCCCCCGCTGCTGCCGACCCGCCCCCGTGGGCTCCGGCACATGGCAAGCGCGCGAAGGATGACCGGCGTTATTACACCTCCGACAACGGCGTGCGCTACTGGCGCGGCGACGATGGCCGCTATTACTGCCGCAAGTCGAACGGCACCACCGGCCTTATCGTCGGTGCCGCAGCCGGGGCTCTGGCCGGCCGAGCAATCGACACCCGAGGGGAGCGTACCACCGGCACCTTGCTCGGCGCCGCCGCGGGCGCACTGCTCGGGCGCGAGGTGGACCGCAAGGTCACCTGCCGCTGATCGGCTTTCCACGCTGAACCGCGAAGGGCGCTCCGCGAGGGGCGCCCTTTTCCATTGCGACCGCCCGACCCGGCTGCCATCGGTCGGCAAACGATCGCTTCCCGGAGAGTGTCATGACCGAAGCCGTCCTCGTCTCGTGCGACGACCATCTCGACCTCAACATGCTGCCCGCCGATGTCTGGCAGCGGCGCATGTCGAAGCGCTGGGGGGACCGTACCCCGGCGGTGGTCGATCAGGAACAGGGGCCAGCGCTATGGATCGCCGACGGGGAGAGCTGGGGCATGTGGAGCGGCAAGCGGTTCAGCTTCGGCGGTCCCAAGCCGATCCACACCGCCTACGACCGCGGCGGCATTGAGGACACCAGCGAACTGCGCGCCGGAAACCCGGCGCTGCGGCTCGAGGACATGGACCGGGATCAGGTCTGGGCGCATCTGGTGTTCGGCCCTGTCACTTCGATCAAGACCCAGGACGAGGCGTTCATGCGCGCCTGCTACTCGGCCTATAACGATTGGCTCTACGAAGATTTCTGCGTCGCCGCGCCCGACCGGCTGATCGGCGTCGCCATGCTGCCGCCCACGCCCGAAGCTGCTTATGACGAACTGGAGCGCCTCGCCAAGCGCGGCGGTGTACGCCAGGCCAATCTGCAGATAGCCGTCGCCGAACCCCGGCTCGAAGATCCGCGCTGGGAGCCGCTGTTCGATCTGCTCGAGCAGTCCGGCATCGTGCTGAGCTTCCACGTCACCGTGTTCCCCGGCGTCACCAAGGCATTCGACAAGTACAAGGGCAGCCCCGGCGCGACCTTCCTCCACGCCAAGATGTTCATCGAACAGTTCCTCGACCCGTTCGTCGATCTGTTCGCCTGGGGCATCCTCGAACGGCACCCGAAGCTGAAGATCGTCATTGCCGAAAGCGGGGTGGGCTGGGTTCCCTGGGTGGTCGAGGAACTCGACTATCGCCACTGGCGGCTGTGGGAATGCAAGGAGTTCTGGGACGACAAGGGTGGCATCCCGCACAAGATGAAGCCCAGCGAAGTGTTCCAGCGCCAAGTCTACGGCACCTTTCAGCAAAGCCCCACCGCAATGCGTCTGCTCGAGTTCTGGGGCCCGGAAAACCTGCTCTGGGCCAGCGACTATCCCCATCCCGACAGCATCTGGCCCAACAGCGTCCGCACCATCGGGGAAACAATGGGTCACATGGATCCGCAAGTGGTCCGCGGACTGGTGGGCGCCAACGCCGCCAAGCTCTACGGCCTCGACCTCAGCCAGGCGACCGT
>CAYTPY010000133.1:0-5059 GCA_964439725.1 uncultured Erythrobacter sp.
TCCTCGGATTGGTCAGCCGCTTGGCCGGCTGGAACACGAACTGCACGTCGGGCCGGTCGAATGAGGGGTCGGTGCGCAGGAAGGCGACGCTCTCGAAGACGTTCCCGGCAAGCGGCCCCTTGCGAGTCAGCGCATACTGCAGCGCGCACCACAGGTTGCGCGGCGTGGCCTTGAGCGACCAGCCGTAGCTGGTCCAGTTGCTCGTCTCCATGTGCATCGGGCTGGCCGGGTGGTCGTGGTAGTTCGCGCCGACCCCCGGCGCGTCGAGCGCGACTTCGATGCCCATTTCCTTGAGGTGCGCGGCGGGGCCGATGCCGCTGAGCATCAGGATCTGCGGCGTCTGCACCGTGCCGGCCGAGAGCACGACCTCGCGGCGAGCGCGGATCGTGCGCCCGTCGGTCAACTCGGCGCCGACGGCGCGCTTGTCCTCGACCAGCACGCGGGCGACTTGGGCGTCGGTCTGCACGTGGATGTTGCCGCGCGCGAGTGCCGGGCGCAGCATCGCCTTGGCGGTGCTCTCGCGCTGCCCGTCGCGGATCAGGCCCTGGCGGCGGCCGTACCCTTCGGGATCGGGTCCGTTGAAGTCTGGGCAGGCGGGGAATTGCAGCGACGCCAGTGCATCCATGAACGCGTAGTTGAGCGCGTTGGGGTTCTCGACCAGCTTGACGTTGACCGGCCCGCCGACCCCGTGAAAGACGCTTTCGGGGTAGTCCTCATTATTCTCGGTGCGGGTGAAGTAGGGCAGCACTTCGGCGTAGGACCAGCCGGCGCAGCCGGCATCGGCCCAGTCATCGTAATCGGTCGGATGGCCGCGGAAGTAGACCATCCCATTGATCGCACCCGATCCGCCCAGCACTTTGCCGCGCGGCACCGGGACTTCGCGCCCGGCCATGCCCGGCTGCGGCACGGTCTTGAACCGCCAGTTCGTCGCCTCGCGTCCGATCGCCGCGGCGACGAAGCTCGGAATATGGATGAACGGGTGGCTATCCGGTCCGCCGGCCTCGATCACGCAAGTCGTGCGGTCCGCCGCCTCGCCCAGCCGCGCCGCCACCGCCGCGCCCGACGATCCCGCGCCGACGACGATGTAGTCGAACTCCGCAGCCGCCATTCGTTTCTCCCGGCGCGCAGTGTGCGAGTGGGCGTGAGGGTTGGCAAGCCTCGACACGTGCGACAACTAGAAGGCGGGGGCAGGTAACAGCCTCTGATGACCACCACATCCAGCGCAGTGAAGATTCGCCTGTGAGGCCCGCTCTTATGGAGCATCATTCAAATATAACTTGCTGAACCGTGACACCCGCCTGGATCTCACCTCGGGAGCCGAGCGCGAGGCGTTCGACAATAAGCGTTTGTATATCAGCATACGGCTGAACTCGCGGGGAAGCAGAACTTAGAGCTGCGGTTAGAGAGGTCGGCCAAGACTGCCGATCAGGACGTGAGCGGTTCATGAAGGAGGTAGACTGCGGGTGCTCGGTCCACATCGACAGCCGCAGTCTCGATCCAGAAGCGCAAACGACCAGCGAACGCTCCGGCGACCGCCAGAACGCGATACTGGTAAGCCGGCTTCTCGCCCGCTAGGCGTGCACTCGTGTGCGGGTGTGGCGGAATGGTAGACGCCGGGGACTTAAAATCCCCTGAGCTTTGCTCGTGCCGGTTCGAGTCCGGCCACCCGCACCAATCTTCACGATGGGTACAGTTCAGTCATTCTTGCGGGCCGAACAAGTCAACGGTCGACGTCGGCGGCAGGAGGTGGGCCCTAGCGAATTACACTTCTGGAACACCGGCGATTCACCGGCGCGTTTCAGGGCCCGGGGCGGAGGCAGCCTTGATGGACTGGTCGAGCAGATCGAGCGGGCGAGTTCGACGTGGCAGCGCCGGTAGGGTTGACCTGATCGCCAGCCGCATCATCGCTTTTGTTGTGGGCGTACGTCGACGCAGTAAGGATGCAAAACCGCCTACGCTGCACATGGCCTCAGAAGTACCATCGGAGCTCCACGGATGCACCAACCCCAGTGCTGTTGCGTCGGCGCAACAGTCCGCAGCCATCGATCGCATGACGGAACTCTCACATGACCACGCTGTTTAGGCGGCGAGAGATCGAGGGTCGCTTCCCCATCTCTTGTGAAGCTTCGGCACCTTGCCGAGACCGCATCATAGGGAGATATTTTATGCGCGTAGCATTCGCCGGATTGGCGCTTGCCTCCACAGCGCTCACTGCGCCGGCACTGGCGCAGGACACTGGTCCTTACGTAGGGCTGGAAGTCGGCGCCGTCTGGGCTGACGAGCTCGACGACAGCATCGATATTTTCGACAGTGACGGCGATGAAGACGTCATAACGCTTGATTCCGACATGGGCTGGGATGCCGGCGCGCTCATCGGATACGACTTCGGCGGGTTCCGTCTCGAAGGTGAGGCCGCCTACAAGCGCATCGGGATCGACAGCATCAACAGCGTCGCAATCGATCTCGATCCCGCCACGCCCGGCGTGCAGACCAGTCGCGAACTCGACGGCGATCTTACAGTCAAGAGCCTGATGGCGAACGCGCTTGTCGACTTTGGCGCGCCCGACAGGATCAATTTCTTCGCTGGAGGCGGTGTCGGCTATAGCTGGGTCAATATCGACTCAGAGTTCGACTTCGACAGCGATGGCCCGGGTGCTGAGCAGCTCTTCGCGGATGATAATGATAGCGGTTTCTCCTGGCAGCTGCTTGCGGGCGTGCGTTACCCGGTGACGCCCAGCTTGGACCTGGGGTTGAAGTACCGCTTCTTCAACGTCGAGAACCTCGGGATGAGCACCGCGGGCGGTAGCGAATACGACGCGGATCTTCGTACGCACTCTGCGCTCGCTACACTGACCTACAACTTCGGTCGCTCTGCACCGCCGCCGCCTCCTCCGCCGCCTCCTCCGCCGCCTCCTCCCCCGCCGCCTCCTCCGCCGCCGCCTCCCCCGCCGCCGCCGCCGCCTCCCGCGCCCCCTCCACCTTCGCCGGTTGGGGAACGCGGGTAAGCAAAGGCCTCAAGACGACCATAGAAGGGCGGTGCGGTCTCCGCGCCGCCCTTTTCTTCATCTGATGAGCAGGGAGGCCGAGCGTGGTCGGCGCACAGGCGGTCTAACGGCAACGGCAAGCGCGATTACCGATCCATCTGCTGCGAGCAGATCTGGTTGAGGTTGAAGGAGGGCGGCGTTACCTGCTTGCCAGCTGAGTGCCGCCAGTTCCGTCGCGGCTATAGACGTCGCTATAGTAGGCAACGCTGATGCCCGCCGGCACCGCGGTCAAATACGTGAGGTAGACCGGAACCGCCTGCGGTAGAGGGCGATGCTGCTCTGGTTCGGGGCTATCGGGCTTGAGATCCGTGCCGAATAGCCATCTTCCCAAGCGTTGGGCGTCTTCCAGCCGGACGCATCCATTACTGAACTGCCGTGCATGCCGGTCGAACAGCGCGCGATTCGGCGTGTCATGCAAGAAGATACCAAGGTCGTTTGGGAACATGAACTTCACGTCGCCCATCGAGTTGCTCGCGCCGGGCAGCTGGCGAACGCGCGCGGTTATGTCTCCAGCGCGAACACGTCTCCAATCGACGGAGGCAGGATCGACCACCTCGGCGTCGGCCGACCATCCCGAAAGAACCTCGTAACCCATCTTCTTAAGGGAATTGCCTGCCAAAACGCGCGGTGCGATTAGGCTAGCGGCGAGGTCCACCGGCAGGTTCCAGTACGGATTAAGCGTGGCGTAGCGAATCACGCCGGCCATCATCGGCGTGGGTGTCTCCGGAGTGCCCACCACGACTTTCATCGTGCCCTGTTCTTCCCCATCGTCATAGTAGGCGAGATGGGCTGAGGCTGCATTGACAACGACGTGCTTGGTCCAAGCATCGGGCAACAGCCGCGCTCTTTCCAGATTCACCCGCAGGAGTTCTTGCTGGGAAGGGAGAGGGCGCACGTTAGCGGCACGGTTCAACGCCGCGAGAGTATGAGGCCCCGCAACCGCGTCAGGCTTCATGCCTTGCGCTTCTTGGAAGGAACGCAGGGCCCGCGCGAGTTCGTCGTCAAAATGCTCACCTGCAGCCAGACCGAGCCGTCGACGCAGCAGGGAAACTCGCTCGCCACTGTCGCCTTGGCGCATGGCTGGCCCGCTGGTGATTTCGACCGGTCGCTGTTCCGACAATCCGCGTGCGGCGATCAGCTGTTGTCGCAAGCCGACATACAGCGGGTGCATCCACTGCATGTTAGCGATGTAATCGGGAAACGCCTTCGCCAAGCCGGCGCGCCGCAATACTTCGTCGTCGCGGGTTGCCTTGGGCCGCACTTCATCGTCGGCATAGTGCATGTCCAGGCCGGGACGACGCATGTCCTGAACAAGTCTCACGAACTCGCGGGACAGCCTCAGCTCTGCCTCCGCCAAAGCCTTCGGATTATCGCTTGCCGCCCGCTCGATGAGCTTGCGCAAACGGTCGGCAGCATAATCGTGGGGATCGAGTCCATCGGCTTCAGCGCTGCCGATGATGTCGAGAAAGCGAAACGCCGCCTCGTTCAATTCTCCATCAGATACCCAGAGCGGCCGAAAGCCGCGGCCTTCGTAGAAATCCTTGATGTCGCCGCGGGCCCTGTCTGCTATCGCACGGGCCACGCCTTCGTCGCTGTGGCTAAGAGCCTGGAAACTAATAGCTGCGCGATGCTGCGCGAACGCAGGCGGTGCGACACTCAAAGCCAACCCTGCAAACCCAGCCAGGAAAAAAGCGCGGCCGGCCCGGGTCACGCTTTTCGAACGCTCAATCAACAACCCTCTCCTGATGACGATCAATTCCTTCGCTGTTGCCGGCGTACAAGCCGGAGCAGACACGACAAACCGGAGGAACCGCCGAACGGTCGTAGGCCGCCCTCGGTCTTCCACTTCTAAACCAGCCTGGAACCGACGCGTTCCGGGGTTGGATCGGGCAAAGCATGGTCCGAACAGAGGCTCGCCCTTTCGAAAAACTGGCTCTCCTGAGTTCACTGGTATGAGAGTGGGAATTGCCCCTAGTCCACCATCGCAGCGACGAGTCGCTGCAGTTCCTGGCGGG
>CAYTPY010000134.1:0-3072 GCA_964439725.1 uncultured Erythrobacter sp.
CGCCGATCCAGATTTCCCGCTCACACTCCGGTTTCCGCTCGAAGCGGCCGTAGGGCGCGTAGACGTCGGCATGCATGCCGGGCTCGACCTCGGCGATCAGCTTCGTCGTATAGTCGCCGAGAGCGCGGATGACGAAGCTGATCCTCCCGTCCGCTGAAGGGGCCGATGCGATCGTGAACGGATGCGGCTCGCGCAGCCCATCTGCCTTCATACGCAGGAACCCGAAGTGGCCCGCGTGGAACCGCGCCCGGTGGCTGACGGGCTCGAGTTCGATCTCGGCCGCTGCGGTTCCGCGTGAGACGTTGACGACCCGATAATGACCATGCCGCGCTACCAGCGGATAGAGCAGGAGCTTGTATACGGCGGCGATCACGGCCAGCCCCGATAGGCCCGCCAGCCAAAGCCCGGCTGCGCTGCCGAGTTCCACTGGCGACTCGATGCTGAGCCAGTGGGCAACCACCACCAGGAAGAGTGGGCCCGACAAGCGATGCCACCAGCGCCACACGCTGTAGGGGATGTTCCGGTTCAGCGCGAGGATCACGATCGCCATCAGCGCGACAAAGCTGGCCTGCCGCACGAATCGGGTCCCGGCGGACGGCAAGGCCAGGATCGCTTCGGCCTGCCACAGCGGATCGCCCGCCTTGAAAAGCAGATGCACCGAGGCCAGTGCAAGTGCAAAGACACCCAGCCACTTGTGAGCTTCGTATACTCGGTCCAGTCCGCCGAAGAGTCCTTCCATCATGGGCCAGCGTGCAGCCAGAATCGCTGCGGTGGCCATCAGTGCCAGAGCTGAAATCCCGGAAGCCAAACTAAGCGTCGCCGGAGTCCACCAGGTTGCTGGGGGAACGTCGATGAGTGTGAGGCCGAAGCCGACTCCCACAATCGCGGTAACCGCTTGCCACGACTTCATAATACTATCGGCTCCGTGTTGGCGGCCCTCCAGGGCGAGCAGTGCGTGCTGCATGCATTCCGAATGTCCTGGCCTCGGCAAAGTGCCCACGGTCGCGCTTCGCTCTGGCGAGCTCCGGGCTTCTCAGCATCTCGTGGTGACCATCAAGTCCGCTATACTCTGCTGCAGGTCTATTATCCGAACCCGTCATCAATGGCTAAATCAATCCACGGGCCAGCCACAGGTCTTCCCGCTGCGCCGGAGCTTCGTCCGCGCGGCTCTTGATCAAACTCGAGAACGCCTCGTCTTGCGAAAGAAAGACCTCGCCGCTGAGCTCTTCGAGGAACGAGGAGCGCTGCAACCGGTCCATCACCGGACCCTTCACCTCGGACAGGTGCAGCTTGATGCCCCCATCGGCCAGCCGGTGATTGATTGCCTCGAGGCTTTCGAGCGCCGAGGCGTCGATCGAGTTCACGGCCGAGGCCATCAGCACGAGATGCTTCGCCTCGGGGTAGTCGGCCACCGTCTCGAGCACGAATTCCTCGAGCCAGCGGGCGTTGAGATAGGTTAGGCTCTCGTCGATGCGGATCGTCAGCACGCGCGGATCGGTCAGGACCTTGTGCCGCTTGACGTTGCGGAAGTGTCCCGTCTCCGGCACGCGGCCGACGATCGCGGCATGGGGGCGCGACGAGCGCCACAGGTAGAGCGCCAGGCTGAGCCCAACGCCGGCGATCACGCCCGGCTCGACCCCCAGCAGCAACGTCACGGCGATGGTCGAGGCCATCGCGGCGAAGTCCGCTCGCGAATAGCGCCAGATGGTGCGCGGCGTCTTCAGGTCCACCAGGCTCAAGACCGCGACGATGATGGTCGCAGCCAGCGTGGCGAGAGGCAAGGCGTAGAGCAGAGGCGTGAGGAACAGCGCGGCGATGGCGATGCCGACGGCGGTGAAGGCGCCGGCGGCGGGCGTTTCGGCACCGGCGTCGAAATTCACCACCGACCGCGCGAAGCCGCCGGTGACCGGATAGCCGCCGGAGAACGAGGCGGCTACGTTCGCGGCGCCGAGGCCGATGAGCTCCTGGTCGGGATCGATCCGCTGGCGCTTCTTAGCCGCGAGGGTCTGCGCCACTGAAACCGACTCAACGAAGCCGATGATCGACAGGAGCAGCGCAGGAATCGCCAGCTGCTGCCACAGGCCAGGGTCGAACAGCGGCACCGTCAGCGGCGGGAGGCTCTGAGGGATGCTTCCGACCACCCGGACGCCGTGCCGCTCCAGATCGAACACGACGACTGCGAGCGTCGCCGCCGCGACCGCGGCGATCGGGCCGGCCTTGGCGACGAGGTCGGCCGGGCGCGGCTGCAGCCCCGCCCTGATCAGGACCGGCTTCAGGCCCTTGCGGACCCAGAAGAGGAACGCCGTCGAGAGCACGCCGATGACCAGCGTCGGCAGGTTGGTGTCGGGAAGGTTGGCCAGCAATGTCCCGACCAGCTCGGGCATCGCTTCGCCCGAAGCCGAGATGCCGAAGATCCCCTTGAGCTGGCTGGTGGCGATGATGATGCCGGATGCGGTGATGAAGCCGGAGACGACCGGATGCGACAGAAGGTTTGCCAGGAAGCCGAGCTTGAGCACGCCCATCAGCAGCAGGATCAGGCCCGAAAGCAGCGCCAGCACCAGCGCCGCGGCAATGAACTCCCCGCTGCCCGGAGGCGCCACGCTGCTCGCAGCGGTCAGCGTCATCAGCGAGATCACCGCCACGGGCCCGACCGCGAGCGCGCGGCTGGTGCCGAACAGCGCATAGGCGATGATGGGGAGGATCGAAGCGTAGAGGCCGACTTCGGGCGGCAGCCCCGCGAGCATCGCATAAGCGAGGCTCTGTGGGATCAGCATGATCGTGACGATTCCCGCCGCGACGAGGTCGTTCGTGAGCGCGGTGCCGCTATAGGCGCGACCCCAATCGAGGATTGGCAGGTAGCGGGCAAGGCGCGGCATGATCGGGCGGGCCTCGGCTTCCCTCAGCGCTTCGCCAAGCGGTCGTGCAACGCTGCGATGTCGTAGCCAGCATCTGCAGCGGTGCGGATCAACTCCTCAGCCGAACGCTGATCGGCGTTCGACAATGCCCAGAGCGAGGCCGATCGCGCGCCCGTCCGGCAAAAGCCGACGATCGGACCGGGAAGCTCCTCGAGTG
>CAYTPY010000134.1:3172-4891 GCA_964439725.1 uncultured Erythrobacter sp.
TCCTCGTCGGTGATGGCGCCTGGCGTCACTGGAATGTGGCGCGCTTCCATGCCCGCATCATGTGCGGCTCGCTCGATCGTCGCCCAGTCGGGTTGATTCGGCTCTTCCCCGTCGGGACGGTTGCTGATCACCGAGCGAAAGCCCGCAGCGGCGAGAGCTTGCATGTCCGCCGGATCGATCTGCGGGGTGACCGACAGGCGATCGGAGAGGCGCTTGGGCTGTGTCATGAGGCGACCTTTCGTTCCATGGTGACTTTCTGGAGCAGCATGCCCGCGAGCATGGCTGCGACAAACGGGATAGCATGCACCGGCGTCAGCACGAGCGACGCCACGGCGGGGCCCGGACACAGGCCAGCAATGCCCCAGCCAATGCCGAACAGGGCGGCGCCGGCAATCAGGCGCGGATCGAGATCAGTCCGGTCTGGAAGGGCAAACTTTTCGCCGAACACGGGCTTTGTCATGCGCGCCTGGATGCGCCAGGCCGCCGCCATGACCAGGACCGCGCCGCCCATGACGAAAGCGAGCGTCGGATCCCAATTGCCGAACAGGTCAAGAAAGCCGCGCACCCGTTGAGGATCGGTCATGCCCGACACGGTCAGGCCCATCCCGAACAGGAACCCCGAGGCAATCGGTGGCAGAAGCTTGCGGAGATGGGCCATGCTTCAGGCTCCGATCAGCGTCATGAGAAACACCGTGGCGATCCCGGCCGCCATGAACGTGGCGGTCGCCACGATCGAGCGCTGCGACAGCCGGCTGACGCCGCACACGCCGTGACCGCTTGTGCAGCCGCTGCCCATCCGGGTGCCGAAGCCGACCAGGAGGCCGGCAGCGATCAGCAGCGGCCAGCCGGCAAAGAGTGGCGGCTCCCAGTCGGTGGCAAGACGGATCGCCAGCGCTCCGAGCGGAAGGCCGATGATGAAGCCCCAGGCGCTCGTGCGCGCCATGCTGCCTTCAGCGATACCGGCGCCACGGGCGAGAATACCTGATACTCCCGCAATCCGTCCGGCGCCGAGCAGCATGAGGGCTGCCGCTACCCCAATCAGCACACCGCCGATCAGGCCCTGCAGCGGAGCCGCTTCGGGAAACCCCGGCAGCATCACAGCTTGTTCACCGGCACTTTGAGGTAGGACGTCCCATCATCCTCGGGCGGCGGCAGGTGACCGCCGCGCATATTGACCTGGATCGAGGGCAGGATCAGCCGCGGCATCTCCAGCGTCGCGTCACGCTGCGTGCGCATCTCGACGAATTGGTCCTCGGTCACGTCCTGGTGCAGGTGGACGTTCGCGGTCCGCTCGGCGAGCATCGTAGTCTCCCACACGAACTCCTCGCGGTTGGGCGCCTTGTAGTCATGGCACAGGAACACGCGGGTCTGGTCGGGCAGGCGCATCAGGCGCCGGACCGAGCGGTACAGCTTGCGCGCGTCGCCGCCGGGGAAGTCGGCGCGCGCCGAGCCGTAGTCGGGCATGAACATCGTGTCGCCGATGAACGCGGCATCGCCGACGATGTAGGCCATGTCCGCCGGGGTGTGCCCGGGCACGTGGAGCGCGATCAGCGGAATGTCGCCAATCATAAGCTCTTCGCCGTCTTCGAGCAGACGGTCGAACTGCGAGCCGTCGCGCGCGAACTCGGTGCCTTCGTTGAAGATCTTGCCGAACACGCCCTGTACGGTCACGATCTCGCGGCCGATGGCGAGCTTGCCGCCGAGCTTTTCCTGCAGGTA
>CAYTPY010000135.1:0-4705 GCA_964439725.1 uncultured Erythrobacter sp.
GCGTGATCGAGCCGATCGCCGCTGAAGGTGCCAAAGGCCCAGAAGCCGAGGTCGTCGAGATAGTCGATGCGATCACCATTGATCCAGTAGCGGCCCTGATAGGCACTCTCGCGCTCGCCCCGAGCTTCGTCATAACGACCGTCAGGCAGAAGGCGCTGACGAAGCCAGCCGCGTTCGTCGCTCCACAGCCCGATGCGCGGGTCATCCGGCGCGATCGCGATTAGCGAGAGGCGTGCTGACGACGGTTGCCGCTCTCCAGCGAGCGCGGCGCCACCCCATATCACCGGGCGTCCCGCGGCAAGCAGGATGTCGATGTGGTTCGGCCGATCGGGCTTCGGCCCGTTCGGTACATCGTCGGGATCGGTGATCCGGCACACGGCAATGTCTGCGGCTTCCGCCGGCGTAAGCCGAGCGGCACCCGCGGGCATCACCACGCATCCCCCGCAATCGACAACTATCATGCCATCGTCGTCGGCCGCGTTCACCAGGCCCGGTCCGATCCCGACGATCACCCCACCGCCGATCAACACATCGGCATCGGCCCAATCGCCGAGTGTAGCATCACGAGTCAGCACACAGCCATTGGCGAGCAGGATTGGACGGTCCGGCGCGCGACGGATGGCATCAAGGGGTTCGCGATCACGCCTGTAGCTCATGCGGAATTCCTTTTTCGTCTGCTGAAGATCGAACCAACTGCGAAGCTCGCACGCTTGGGCGCTAATGGTCGGAGCGCATTCTGCGGCGGCAAGGGCGACCACACGTGTCGGCCACCCGATCAGAGTCAGTCTTTCGCCCGATACTCTTCAGGAATAACATAGGCCTCGTCCGCGCGGCCATAGCCGCCGTCCTTGACCTCTTCGATCAACACCATGGTGTAGGGGCGCACCTCTTCGGAAAAATACTCCACGAACATCTCAGTAATTTTATGCACCATCTCCTCTTTCTGCGCTTTCGTCAGCGCTGCTTCGGGCGTCTTTATATTAGCGAAGGGCATTTCCATTCTCCTCTGCGTGTGATGCCGTGGTCAGGTGGCCGGGGTGAAGAAGGTCAGTAAGGCCGATCCGTTCGAGCAACTGCGCCCGCACGCGATCGGCGACGCCGTTGACGACTTCGGCTCCGTCCTCGGAAGGATCGACGTGGACGCGGAACGGGCGGCGGCCGTGTGGCAGTGCCACGATACGCGAAATTGCCTCGGCCACCCTGGCCGGATCGGCGCTGGTCGGCTCGAGCGCGGCGATTCCTTTCCGCACCGTCTCGTCAGCCCCGGTGTAAGGCCCTGACCACCAGGCAGCGGCACGCGGCCGGTCCTCCGGCTGCATGGCGTGCACGAAATGCTGCGTCCCCTTGGTGAACGCTCCGGGGACCAGAATAGTCGTTTCGATGCCAAACCGCGCAAGTTCCAGCGCGTAGCATTGCGCCAGCCCTTCCATCGCTGCCTTGGCCGCGAAATAGGGTCCGAGAAAGGGCGGAGCTCCGCCGCGCGTGCTGCTGGAGCCGACCCACAGGACGAGGCCACGTCCAGCTGTGCGCATCGCCGGGAGCGCCGCCCGGCTGAGCCGCTGCGCACCCACGACATTAATCTCGTAAAGGGTGGTCATCTGCTCTGGCGTGAAGGCCTCGGCTGGGCCAAACGCCATGCGGCCGGCATTATGGATGAGCACGTCTATCCGGCCTTGGTCATCGAGCAGGCTCTTCACGGCATGCTCGACCGAATTGTGGGAGGTGACATCCAGTGCGATTGGATGGAGCGCGATCCCCGCTTCGCGAGCGAGCTGGCGCATATTCTCGGCCGGTCTGCCTTCATGCGCCGCGAGATCGCGCATCGAAGCGAATACGATGTGCCCCGCCCGCGCGAGCGTGCGCGCTGCCATCGCGCCAAAGCCACTGGAGGTGCCGGTGATAAGGACGACCTGGGCCATCTCGGCCTCCATCAGATCACGCCGCCATTGACGCGGATCACCTGTCCGTTGACCCAGCCGCCCTCCCCGCTGGCGAGGAAGGCGACCAGAGCAGCGATATCCTCCGGCTGGCCCAAGCGCTTGAAAGGGTTCATCTGCGCAATCGCTTCGACCTGCTCCTCGGTTTTCCCGTTGAGGAAGAAGGCAGTCGCCACCGGCCCCGGCGAGACGGCGTTCACCGTTATGCCCCGCGGTCCCAATTCCTTGGCGAGGACGTGGGTCATCGCCTCGACCGCCGCCTTGGTAGCGGCGTAGACTCCGTAACCCGGCTGGTAGAGCCCGGCGACGCTCGACGAGAAGCTGATGATCCGACCGCCGTCGCGCAGTCGCTGCGCGGCCACACGCATTCCGCGGAAGACACCCGTGAAATTGAGCGCGACCTGGCGCTCGAAGTGCTCGTCCGCCACGTCAGCAATGGCTCCGAGCTTCATCGTCCCGGCGTTGTTCACCAGTATGTCCGCCCCGCCGAACGTCTGCTCGGCGGCGTCGAACAAGGCTTCCACCCCGCCGGGCGTGCTGATATCTGCTTTGACAGCAAGCGCGGTGCCTCCTTTCTCCTCGATCACCTGGACGACCTGGTCAGCCTCGGCTTGGCCGTGCGCGTAATTGACTACGACGGCGGCGCCTCCGCTAGCCAAGCGCTTGGCGACAGCGGCGCCGATACCGCGGGACGAGCCAGTTACGACGGCGACTGACCCTTCGAGATTTGCCATTGTGTGTCTCCAGTTCCGATGAGCGGGAGATAGTCCGGCGAAGGAACTGAATAATCCCATCAATGTTGCCATCACCGTTCGTATCGTGCGAACAATGGCGCATGGATCGGATCGCCCGCCTGCAGCTGTTCGTGCGCATCGTGGAGCGGGGCAGCTTCACCGCCGCTGCGGCCGACCTCGGGCTACCCCGCTCGACCGCCACCGAGGCGATCCGTCGCCTTGAAACCGATCTTGGCGCGCGGCTGCTCGATCGAACGACGCGGCACGTCGCCCCCACGCTGGACGGGCAGGAGTACTACCACCGTTGCCTCAGCATCCTTGCTGAACTGGAAGAAGCGGATAGCGCCTTCCGTGGCGGTGAGCCACGCGGCCTGCTGCGCATCGATGCCCACGGGCTGCTGACCCGCACCTTCCTCCTGCCGCACCTTCCCGATTTTCTCAGCCGCTATCCAGGAATCGAGCTTCACCTGGGTCAGGGAGACCGACTGGTCGACCTCGTGCGTGAAGGCGTCGATTGTGTGATCAGGGCCGGCGAGCCAGAGGACAGCGGCATGATCCTTCGGCACCTAGGCATGATTGAGGAAGTCACTGTCGCCAGTCCCACCTACCTGCAGCAGCATGGAACGCCGGAAAGCCCGGACGATCTCGATGGTCATTCCATGATCGGGTTCGTATCCTCGCGCACCGGCGAGGTCATGCCGCTCGAGTTCACTGTCGGCAGCGAGGTGCGCCACCTGCGCCTGCCCAGCCGGATCACGGTCAACAATTCGGAGACGATGGCAGCGCTGGCACAGCTCGGCTTCGGGCTAATTCAGGCGCCGCGCTACCGCTTCGCGCAGGACTTGAGGACGGGGAGGCTAGTGGAGGTTCTGGAGAAGACACCCCCCACCCCCACTCCATTGTCAGCCTTGTATCCGCAGCGCCAGCATCTCGCGCCGCGGCTCCGTGTGTTCCTTGATTGGGCGGCAGGTCTGTTCAAGTCGGCTTTCCCTCCCACGCCCTGACACCTATCGGGCTGCTGCTTTCGCATAGGCGCGGCACATCGCGATCAATTGGCGGCGCAAGGCGTCTGCAGCCGTCTCGGACAAGTTCCGCTCGAATGCGCTCCGCACCGTGCCGAAGATCACAGTCGTGAGGGCGAGATTGGCATTCTCGAGGTCCGCAAAACGCGCATCGGAGGCGCTGTCGAGCATGGCCATAGTGGCAGCATCCACACGGCTCGCGAACGCCTCGATTAGGGCAGTGTTGTCGATCTCCACCACTGAGCGATAGAGCGCCCGCGTTACTTCCGGCCGCTCGGTCTTCAGCCGCCAGTATGTGTCGATCAAGACTTCGATCATCCGGTCCAGTTGCGCGCCTTGCTGAGCGCTGCACGTCCGTTCGAGCTCTTCCGCCAGCATGTCGAGATAGCGCTCGTTGAGGGCGTAGATGAGCGCCTGCTTGTGCGGGAAGTACTGGTACATCGTTCCGACCGATACACCCGCCCGCTGCGCCACGCGCGTGGTCGTCAGACGCCGCGACCCTTGCGCAATCAAAAGCTGAATGGTCGCCTCGAAAATCGCATCTACGGTTGCCAGTGCACGTGCCTGACGCGGCCTTTTCCGCGGGCTCAGGTGGTCAGGCGCAGCCGATGCCATAAGCGAATCCTTAAGCTGAGCAATCGTTCATATCTTATGTTCTCTTCATAGAGGATAGAAGGAGAAGGATTATGGCTCGCGACAAGCAAATCGCGCTGGTTACCGGCGGCAACAAGGGCATCGGGCTGGAGATTGCCCGGCAGCTCGCCCAAGCAGGCATCCATGTCATCATCGGCGCGCGGGACGAGAGCCGCGCCCGTGCTGCGCTCGATGCTCTAGCTGCCGGAGGTCTGGCAGCGCAATTCGTGCTGCTCGACCTCGACAGAGAGCAGACCATCGCGGACGCCGCAGCAACGATCGGCACGGAGCACGGCCAGCTAGACATCCTGGTCAACAATGCAGCCATCTTCGATTTCGCCGACGGGCCACCCAGCAAGGCATCCCTCGCAGCGGTGCG
>CAYTPY010000136.1:0-4680 GCA_964439725.1 uncultured Erythrobacter sp.
GACAAGTTCCGCGCCTTTCGCGAAGCCCATCCCGATCACATCGCGCTGACTTACATCAACTGCTCGACCGAAGTGAAAGCGCTGTCGGACGTGATCGTCACCAGTTCGAGCGCCGAGACGATCATCAGCCAGATCCCGAAGGACCAGCCGATCATCTTCGGCCCGGACCGGCATCTCGGCGGCTACCTCAACCGCAAGTTTGGCCGCGATATGCTGCTATGGCCTGGCGTGTGCATCGTGCACGAGGCCTTCAGCGAGCGCGAGTTGCTGAAGCTCAAGGAACAGTACCCGGACGCGCCGGTCGCCGCTCACCCGGAATGCCCGCCGCACATCATCGACCATGCCGATCACGTCGGCTCGACCAGCTCGATCCTGCAGTTCGCCCGCACTTTCACTGGCGACACGCTGATCGTGGCGACCGAGCCGCACATCATCCACCAGATGGAAAAAGCGCTGCCCGAGAAGAACTTCGTCGGCGCGCCGGGTGCGGACGGCAACTGCAACTGCAACATCTGCCCGTACATGGCGCTCAACACGATGGAGAAGCTCTACGCGTGTTTGCGCGACCTGGAGCCGCGCATTGAGATCGAAGAGAGCCTGCGCCTCGCCGCCAAGAAGCCTCTCGACCGGATGCTCGAAATGGCGAGCGGCACGATCGGCCTCGGCGACCTGGGAACGATGCCTTTCCGCACCAGCTGAGCTGCCGAGAATGGTGGGAGAGGCGTGGCAGGCCGTTCCTGCCACCCCTCCCTAGCGCGTCACCCGCCGCACGAAGCCCGCCACCATCCGCTCGACGGACTTGATCTCGCTGCCGATGCTCTGTGCCGGGCTGATATGGTTGTGGCCGGTGAGGTAATGCACTTCCGGGTAAGCGGCGTGCGCGACGCCCCAGGCGCCGACCAGTTGCGCGGTCTGGCGCTGGAAGTCCTCCCCGTCGAACTCGGACACCGTCAGCATTAGCGGGACCGTGGTGTTCAGCAGGCCGGCCGAGCACGATGCCGGACCCCAGCCCTTCGGGTCGTCGCCGTAATAAGCCTTGTGATACTCGTTCGGCGCGCAGCTCAGCGTGTCGTAGATGCCGCTCATCAGGATGGCGCCGGCAACGCCGCTTCCTTCCGAGACGTGAAACGAGCGGTGCGCCAGGTAGCTCGCGACGTGGACCGCGCCCGCGGAAGAGCCGGACAGCACAATCTTGTCCGGATCGCCGCCGTAGTCCGCGATATGGGCCTTGAGCCAGCGGACCACCGCGGCGAGATCTTCCGGCCCGGCCGGGAACTTGTGCTCCGGCGCCAGGCGGTATGTGATCGTCACTCCGACGAAGCCTTGCTCGGCTGCAAAAACGCCGATGTTGTCGAAGAACGGGGTCTCGGCCGAGCGCTTGTCCCCCAACACGAAGCCGCCGCCGTGGACATAGACCAGCACCGGCGCGTTCCGGGTTTCCGCCTTGCGGAACACGTCGAGGCGGTGGCGCTCATGCTCCCCGTAGGCGAGGTCACGCGTCACCTCGACGCTCGGGTCGCTGCCCTTCGCGATTGCGGCGAACAGCTGGGTGGTCCCGCCCACCATTTCTGGCGTGAGTTCGGTCCCCAGGCTCTCCAGCTTGGCGCGCAAGTCAGGCTTCATCGGATACTCCATTCATCAGCAGCACCGGCTTGATCGCCTTGCCCGAATGGGCGTCGTCGAAAGCGCGGGCGATCTCGGCAAAAGGATAGAAAGTCAGCAGCCGGTCGAACGGGAAGCGGCCCTGCCGCCAGAACTCGACCAGCTTGGGAATGAACAGCCCCGGATGGGCATCGCCGCCGAGGATGCCGCGCAGCTGTTTGCCGCCGGCGAGCATCGCGAACATCGGCGGCTTCCACTCGCCGAGCGGCGCAGCGACGAACCCGGCGGTGCCGTTCATCGCCAGGCATTCGAGCGCGGCGGTGTGCGCGGCCGGCGCGTTGGCGGTGTTGAAGCTGAAATCGACGCCGCGCCCGGTCAGGCCCCTGATCCGGCCCGCCAGCCCTTCCTCGTCGGCGCGGATCGTGTCGGTCGCCCCGAGCTCGCGCGCCAGCTCGAGCCGCTCGGGCAGGAGATCGACCGCGACGATCCGCTTCGCCCCCACCAGCCGCGCCGCCATCACCGCCGACAGCCCGACGCCGCCGACGCCGAACACCGCGATCGTATCGCCGAAGCCGACCTTGAGCGCCTCGATCACCCCGCCCGCCCCGGTCACCACGCCGCAGCCGAGCGGCCCGAGCTTCTCGAGCGGCAGGTCCTTGTCCATCTTCACTGCCGTGCGCTCGGGCACGATCGCGTGGCTGGCAAAGCTCGACTGGCCGAAGAAATGTGAGTGCACCGCTCCGCCGTCGAACGCCGTCGAACCGTCGAGCCGCTTGCCGCCGAAGCACAACGGTATGGCAAGGTCGCAATAGGTCGGCCGGTTGGTGCGGCAGCTCGGGCACTCGCCGCACGAGTTTCCGGAGAGGATCACGTGATCGCCCACCGCGAAGCCGCGCACGCCCTCGCCCAGCGCCTCGACCACGCCTGCGCCTTCGTGCCCCAGCACGATCGGATGCGGCGCGTGGCGGCCGGGATGCTCGTGCAGGTCGGTATGGCAGATGCCGGTCGCCACCAGCCGCACCCGCATTTCGCCCGCGCGCGGTTCTTCCTGCTCCAGCTCCTCGATGACCGGCGCAGGGCTGCCGCCTCGGCTGACCGCAGCGCTGATCCTCATGCGCCCGGTTTCCCGAGATGATGATCGTTCTGGATGTCGGCGACCGGACCGTGCTGGGTCATGATCGACTTGCGGCGGATGAAGCGCATGATCGACTCCGGCCCGATCCGCGCGCCGCCGAGCCCCGAGCAGCCGAAGCTGTTCGATCCGAACGTCCGCATCTTCGCGAAGGTGAGGAAAGTGTCCTGCAGGAAGATGCCGCCGGCGTTGATCCGCTCGCCGATCGCTTTGGCTTCGTCGGCAGTTCCCGCGATCACCGAAGCGGTCAGGCCGAAAGCCGTATCGTTTGCCAGCGCAATGGCGTCCTCGGTGTCGTTGTAGGCCATGACCGGAATGCACGGCCCGAAGGTCTCGTCGCGCATGATCGTCATCGAGTGGTCGACCCCGGTCAGCACCGTCGGCCGCATGTAGAGCCCGCCGCCGATCGTCTCGACTTGGCCGCCGGTGCGGATTGTCGCGCCCTTGGCCACCGCGTCGTCGAGATGCCGCTGCACGATCTCGGCCTGCGGCGCGAAAGTAAACGGCCCGATGTGCCCAGCGCGGGGGTCATCGGTGTTGAGCCGCACGGCCCCGGCCTTCTCGACCAGCTTGGCGACGAACGCATTGTGCACGCTCTCGTGCACATAGACTCGCTCGACCGAATAGCAGACCTGGCCCGTCGCATAGACCGCGCCGCGCAGCACCGCGGTCGCCGCGCGGTCGAGATCGGCGGTCTCGGTGACGATCGCCGGATCCTTGCCGCCCAGTTCGAGAAAGCATGGGATCAGCTTCTCGGCGCAGGCGACCGCGACCTTGCGCCCGGTCGGCACCGAGCCGGTGAAGCAGATCAGGTCGGCTTCGGCGATCACCGCCTGGCCCACCTCGCCTGCGCCGGTCACGTAATCGAATACCGCCGCCAGCTCGGGTACGCCGCGCACCGTTTCGAACAGCACGTCGATCACCCGCGGCGTGACTTCGCTCGGCTTCAGCAGCACCGCGCTGCCCGCGAACAGCGCCGGCACCGCATCGAGCATCGCCAGCATCAGCGGCGCGTTCCACGGGCTGATCACGCCGACCAGCGGATAGGGGACAAGCTGCGCTTCCAGCTCGACCGTCGGCATCGTCGGGCTCTTGCCGTGCCACTGCGCGGCCGCGAAGGCTTTGGGTGCGTCTTCGATCCACCCGCCGATGTTGGCCATGGTGATGAACCCCTGCAGGTAGCTGGTGTGGCAGCCGCCGGTATCGATCGCGTCGGTTTCGCCGATCTCCGCCGCGCGCGCGCGCACCGCCTCGAGCCAGCGTCCCATCACCCCGATCCGCTGCTCCAGCGGCATCGCCGCCCAGGCCTGCTGATTGTTGCGCAGCCGTGCCGCCTTCGCTGCGATCTCGCGCGCATTCGAGACCGGCAGCGTGTAGTCGGCCTGCCCGGTGCGCGGATTGCGCACGTCGAGCAGTGCGTCCTCTGCCAGGACCGCAGACGCCATGACCCTCTCCTCTCGTGTTCTTTTGCCGCAGGGTTAGAGCCCATCGGGCTCCGGCGATAGCCCTCTTTCGCTCCGGCGCGAGTCCCGCGCGCTTGGGCGCGATTGTGCGCTGCGGCACGGAAAGCCTGTCTTTCCAGCCAGTTACATCCACACCCGCGGCAAGCGGAACCGAGAGGAGCTTACGATGAACGACCAGCGTAGAGAGCAGGACCAGCAGCAGCAGAACAGCGGCGCCGGCAGCCGCCAGCAGGAGCAGCAGACCGGCGGCGGCAGCTATAATCCGGACCAGGGCGGCCGCGGTGGCCATCAGGGCGCCGAAGACCAGATGGGCCAGCAGGGCGGCTCGGGCGGTCAGCAAGGTGGCGCTCGCTTCGAGTCCGAGCAGGACGAAGGCACCGACTTCCAGCAGGACCAGCAAGGCGACCAGCGTGGTCAGCAGGGCGAAGGCGGCATGGGCCGCGAGCAGGCCGGCTACGGCAACAGCCAGGGCGGCATCGGCGA
>CAYTPY010000137.1:0-4662 GCA_964439725.1 uncultured Erythrobacter sp.
GTCACGTAAGCGGGCCGGTCGTTGAGCTTCAGCGACTGGACCCAGTTGAACAGCACGTAGACCCCGAAGCCGGACACCAGCCATTGGATGCCGTTGCCGGTGAGCCCGCCGTCGCCGAAGGGGATCACGATCGGGTTCGTTTCGCGCAACCCGTCGGTGAAGCGGGTCAGGAAGATGGCACCGAAGATGACGACGACCAAGACGATCGTGTTGAGCACCCAATCCTTTGCCGAAGCCTTTCGCCGCACGAAATTGATCCACACGCCGATCGGCAGGATCGCACCAAGCAGACCGAAGCTGGCTTTGAAGGGAGCGGGATCGCGCTGCACTCTGATGCCGTCCGCCACTCCGCGCACCGGTTCGGGCAGACGCCACATGAAGAACGCGAGCACGATTCCCGGCAGGGCAGCGCCGATGAACGCGGCCTGCCAGCCGGCGAAACCGAACGGCGCATCGGCGGCAACGGGCCAGCGGCCGTCCCAATAGTCGGCGATCGAGCCGCCGATGGTGAGCGCCGCGCCGAGGCCCAGCGCCACGGCCACCGCCATGGCCGCGCCGATCAGGCCGCGCCGCTCCTTCGGAAACGCGTCGGACAGCAGCGAGAGACCCGCCGGTTGCGAGCTGGCTTCGCCGATCCCGACGCCCAGCCGCGAAACGGCCAGCAACGGGAAGCCTTTGGCAAAGCCTGCGAGCCCGGTCGCTACCGACCAGCCGAACAGAGACACAGCGAGCAGCCGGGTGCGGATCCAGCCGTCGGCCAGTCGGCCGAGGGGGAGCGAGAACAATGCGTAGAACAGCGCGAAGACGGTGCCGTAAAGCAGGCCCATCTCGGCGTCGCCGACGTTGAGGTCGGCCTTGATGCGCGGCAGCAGGATCGACAGGATCTGCCGATCGACCATCGACATCGCCTGCATCAGGACGACGAGGGTGAGGGCGTACCACGCGGTCTTGCTGCCCAGCGAGCCGTCCGGCTTCTGGTATGGATTGCTGGTGTGCGGCGGCTCGCTGCTCATGTGGTCATGTTCCTCCCTCAAACCCCGAACCTCCCAGCGTCGGGGCTGGGGAGGCGACCTCCTCGATTATCTATTTGAGCGCCGCCGCGATCGTTTCGCCGATCGGGGTGGTGGGCTTGCCCGAGAGCCGGCTCAGGCTCTTGCTGTCGTCGTAGAGCGCGCCTCGTCCGGACAGCGCGCTGGTGCTGGCGAGCATGGATGCGACGGGCGGCGGCAAGCCGGCGCCTTCGAGCGTCTTCGCGTAGTCGGCTTCGCTCTGGTTGACGTATTCGACCGTCTTACCTGATTGACGCGACACTTCCTCGGCGAATTCCTGCATCGTCCAGGCTTCGTCGCCGGCCAGTTCGTAGACGTCGCCTCCGTTGCCTCTGAGCAGGGCCGCAGCGGCGCCGGCAGCGAAGTCGGCGCGGGTCGCGGTGGACAGCTTGCCTTCGCCGACCGCGCCGAAGATCTTGCCGCTCTCCAGCGAGGGCGCGAGGCCCATCGTATAGTTCTCGGAATACCAGCCGTTGCGCAGCACGTCGTAGTTGAGGCCGCTGTTCGCCAGCAGCTTCTCGGTCGCGACGTGTTCCGGGGCGAGCGCGAGCGGCGACTGATCACCTTTCAGGATCGAGGTGTAGGCGAGGTACGAGACGCCTGCTGCTTTCGCGGCATCGATCACGTTGCCGTGCTGCCGCTCGCGCTGACCGACGGCGTTGCCGGAGATCAGCAGCACGCGATCGACGCCCTGGAACGCTGCCTTGAGGCTGTCGGGATCGTCGTAATCGGCCTGGCGAACCTGCACACCTTTGGCGGCATAGTCGGACAGCGCCGACTGATCGCGGGCGAGCGCCACGATGTTGCCCGCATCGGTCTGTTGCACCAGCTCATCGAGAACGAGCTGGCCGACCTGACCCGTTGCACCCGTCACGGCATAAATCGTCATCGCGTCAGTCTCCTAGAGCTTGAACCAGCGCTCGGCGTTGGTCTGGAAAAACTTCTTTTTCTGCTCTGGCGTGATGTCCAGATCGTCCATCCAGCGTACCTCGTCGGGGACGTATTGGTAGGGATAATCCATCGCATACATCACACGGTCTTCGCCCATCACCTCGATCATCAGCTTGATCGCGGGGCCAAAGGCCATGCCGCTGTTCGTGGCGAGCACGTTGTTGCGCAGGTAGTGAAACAGGTCGTGCTGCAGCGGCTTGAGGCGCGGGTAGCGCTGCGAGCGCACGCCGGCGAGATGCATGTAGTTGTGGCGGTAGATCCAGTACGGGATGCCTTCGCAGCCGTGGCCGAGGACCATCTGCAAGCCGGGATAGCGATCGAACACCCCGGTCGTGAGCATGCGCAGCGCATGATAGCTCGTCTCGACCCCGAACCCGTATACCGCGCCGTCGAGCCCGGCCCCGACCATGTCCCCGATCATGGAATCCGGCAGGCCTTGCGGATGGATGTAGAGCGGCAGGTCCAAGTCGGCGCAGGCCCGTAGGATCGGGTCGAACTGCTCTTCATCGAGGTAGAGGCCGTGGGTGTGGCTGTTGATCTGCACGCCGTGGAAGCCGAGCTCTTCTTTCCCGCGTCTCAGTTCTTCTGCCGACCACTCCGGATCGAGCGGGGCCACCGCAATCATGCCGTGGAATCGATCGGGATGACGCTCACACGCGTCCTTCAACTGGTCGTTGGCGTTGCGGGCGATGCGCCGGGCTTCGTCAGCGTCATGCATCGACTGCGTGCCCGGGCTGGTCAGCGCCAGGACCGCCTTGTCGATCCCGGCCTCGTCCATCGCCTGAAGGCGCAATTCGCCGAGATCGAGCAAGCGTTCGCGGATGAAGGTGGTGCGCTCCGACGGGCTTGTCCCGTAAAAGCCCCATAACGATACCGTGCCTTCATCCGCGCGGCCCTCTTTCACCAGCCGCATGATGGCGTCGAGCTGTTCCTGCGTGGCGAACGCCTCTTCCGTGGCAATGCGCAAGTAGCCCCGGTCGCCGCCGGTTTTCAGGTCATGGGTCACGATCAATCCTCGTTACGATAAGCGGCGGGCCAGATGCCCTGTTTGCCGGGAGAAAGAATGCCGTTCGGATCGAGCGTGTCCTTGATCCGCTGGGCAAAGCGCTGCTGCGCGTTGTTGTTGAAGTCGTAGAGCGCGGCCACTTCGTCCATGAAATCGACATGGCTGCGATACTCGCCGTAGCCGAGCCGGGCCGCGGGTTCGAGCATGGCCTTGACGGCGGCATAGGCGCCGCGGCTTTGCGCTTCGTTCTTGGTGTCGAATACGACCAGCGCGACGTGGATCATGCTGCGCTTCCCGACGATGATCGCCGCCGAATAGTCGAGGCGGCGTTCGTCGAGCACTCCTCGGGTGAGGTCGCGGATCGCGCAGCCATCCTTGCCGGCGATTGGCATTGCGCAGGAGAAGCCGATGTGGCCGCCTTCCTCGCCGCCGTACCAACGAGTCATGCGGTCGAGCGCCATGCTGGGAATGCCGGCCTGGACCCGGTGATGCGGGTTCTCGAACTCGGGCAGATTGTGGCCGTCGAATTCCTCGAACGTCACCGAACCGCCCGGAACGCTGCCCAGAACCCGTTCGATCTTGGCGCGGTTATGGGCGACGACCGGAGCATCGCCGTAGAGAGCGAAGCGCATGACCCAGCGGCCGAAACCGGGGGTGCCGGCGATCTTGTCGAGCACCTCGTCCGGAATCGAGTCGGTCCCGGTGTACCAGTCCTCCCGGCTCCAGAACGCGCTCGCCGCGCAGACCGCATTGATGATCATCGGCTGGTTCTGGATCGTGCCTTCGATCATCAGTGGGCGCAGCGCTTCGAGGAAGGTGCCGAAGTGCTCTTCGTTGTCGAGCGTGAACCAGCCGGGCGCGTAGACTTCGGGCGCGGGCATCAGGGCGACACCCATCTTCGTGACTATGCCGTAGTTCGATTGCGTGAACATGCCGTCCCAGGTCGGGCCAGCACTGTGCGGGTAGATAGTCCAATTGTGGGGGTTGCTCATTCCGCCCATTCCGGTGCGCAGGATGTCGCCGTCGGGCAGCACGACTTCCATGCCGCAATGGTTGGCGAAATGATCGCCAATCGGCGTGTAGCCGACGCCGTGCTCGAGCGCGTTACCGATCACGCTACCCGCGCCGAGATCGGGCACCGACATCCAGAGCTTCGATCCGATGCTGCGCAAGTGATCGTAGAGATCGAAAAACCGCACACCGGGCTCGACGAGCGCGACGCAGTTCTCCTCGTCCACCTCCAGCACGCGGTTCATTCGCCTGAGACTCATCGCGAAGCTGCCGGAAACGCGCGGAGCGCCACCGCCGTAGCCCTTGTTTCGGCCCTGGCTGCTGGTCCAGATCGGCGTGCCGTGCGCGTTAGCGATACGCAGCACCGCCTGCACATCCTCGACGCTACCCGGCAGCAGGACGGCGCCAGGACGATACCATTCGCCCGGAGGCGCAAACGGATCGGCGTGATCGGCCATTTCCTCAGGATCGGTCAGGACATTGTCCGCACCGATCGCCGACTGCATGGCGCGCACGGCCTCATCCAGGCTGCCGTCCGGCAGGCTCTTCTCGTCCAAATCCAGCTCCTCTCCTGCGGTGGGTCTTATCCTTCGTGCACCGCCTTGGTGACCATGCAGGCCAGGACACCTTCGGGGCCATCCTCGC
>CAYTPY010000138.1:0-4645 GCA_964439725.1 uncultured Erythrobacter sp.
TGATCGCCTTCGCCAAGCTCAACGGCAACATGTCGGGCGCGCCGATCCTGTTGCCGGCGCGGCACCTGATCAACCTCGGCACGCTCGCGGCAATCCTCGTCCTGACTGCCCTCTATGCGCTGTCCGGAGGCGCTGGCCCTGGCGAGGGCTGGACGTTTTGGGTTATCGTCGCGCTTGCCTTCGCGATCGGTTTCCTGCTGATCATCCCAATCGGCGGGGCGGACATGCCGGTCGTGGTCTCGATGCTCAACTCGTACTCGGGCTGGGCTGCCGCGGCGATGGGCTTCACGCTACATAACACCGCGATGATCATCACCGGCGCGCTGGTTGGCGCTTCGGGCGCGATCCTCAGCTACATCATGTGCCGGGCGATGAACCGCAGCTTCATCAGCGTCATCGCGGGTGGTTTCGGAGCGGAAGCGAGCGCCGGTAGCGGCGCAGCGAAGGTCGACCGTCCCTGGAAGCGCGGCAGCGCTGAGGACGCGGCGTTCATGCTCAAGCAGGCCGAGAACGTTATCATCATCCCCGGCTACGGCATGGCGGTGGCTCAGGCGCAGCACGCGCTGCGCGAGATGGCGGACCTGCTCAAAGAAGAAGGCGTCAACGTGAAGTACGCCATCCATCCGGTTGCGGGCCGTATGCCGGGGCACATGAACGTGCTGCTGGCCGAGGCCAATGTGCCTTACGACGAAGTCTTCGAGCTCGAAGACATCAACTCGGAGTTCGCCCAGGCGGACGTTGCTTTCATCATCGGCGCCAACGACGTGGTCAATCCGGCGGCCAAGACCGACAAGTCTTCGCCGATCTACGGCATGCCGGTGTTCGATGTCGACAAGGCTAAGACGGTGATGTTCATCAAACGCTCGATGGGCGGCGTCGGTTATGCAGGAGTCGACAACGACGTGTTTTATATGGATCAAACCATGATGCTCCTCGCCGACGCCAAAAAGATGGTTGAGGAGATCAACAAGGCCATGGCGCACTGAGCCGAGCCCGCGGGGATTGAGCAGTGCGAAAGCTGGGCTTGATCGGCGGCATGAGCTGGGTCTCGACCCGGACATACTACGAGCACATCAACCGGATCGTTCAGCAGCGTACCGATCGCCGCACGAGTGCGCCGCTGTTGATCGAAAGCCTCGATTTCTCACAGCTCTATGCGGTGCATCAAGACGACGACTGGGAGCGAGCTGCCGGGCTCCTTTCGGCTTCGGCGCGGCGGCTCGAACAGGCAGGTGCTGGTGCGCTGATCATCGGCGCGAATTCGATGCACCGGGTCTACGAGCAGGTTGCGGCCGCGATTGAGATCCCGATCTTTCATATTGCGGATTGCGTCGGGGAACGCATGGCGGCGGACAAAATCGTCAAGGCGGCGCTGCTCGGCACCAGCAATGTCATGACGGAGAGCTTCTATCGCCGCCGGCTCGTCGCGCACGGTGTCGATCTGCTCCCGCCGGATCTCGATATGAGCGAAGACCTCGACAGCATCATCTACGAACAACTGATGGTCGGCAAGGCGACCCGAGATGCCGAACGCGCGCTCAAGACCATCATTACGGTCAAGGAGAAAGCTGGTGCCCAGGCCGTCGTCCTCGCTTGTACCGAATTGGAGATGATCGTGGATGTCGATGCCAACATCCTCCCGATTTACGACAGCGCCCGCATCCATGCGGAGAAGGCGGCCCAATGGATCCTCGGCACGATCTGACGTGGGTTCCGCTTTCGTTCACGTTGTAAAGCTGACGTCTACCGCTTAGCCGCGCCGCATGTTCGTTGCGCCCTACGCCGCCGATCCTGCCAGATCCCGCGGGCGTGAGTTTACTCAACGGCTCGAAGGAAGCCGCGGCCCGAGAAGTGCGTTTCAACGCGACCGGGACCGGATCATCCATTCGATCGCTTTCCGCCGCCTCGCGGGCAAGACCCAAGTCTTTATTGCACCCGATGGCGACCATTTCCGCGTTCGCCTTACCCACAGCCTGGAGGTCGCACAGATCGGCCGCGTAATCGCGCGGGCGCTGGGACTGGACGAAGACCTGACCGAAGCGCTGTGTTTGGCGCACGACATCGGACATCCACCGTTCGGCCACTGTGGCGAGAAGGCGCTTGATGCCGCGCTCGCTGCACAGGGAGGATATGCCCACAACGAGCATACCCTACGGGTCGTGATGCGGCTTGACAGTCCTTACATCGGACACCCCGGCCTCAACCTTAGTTGGGAGGTCCTCGAAGGTTTGGCCAAACACAACGGTCCGGTCCAAGCTCCCGGATGGGCGCTCACCGCCCTGGATGCCGGATACCCCCTGGACCTCGGCGGTCGCTCGTCGCTCGAAGCGCAAGTTGCCGCGTTGGCCGACGACATCGCTTACGACAACCATGACATCGATGATGGGCTCCGCTCCGGGTTCCTGGACTTCGACGAGCTGCTCGAGCTCGATTTCGTATCTGCGAACTTTCGCGCGATCGAGCGCCGCTTTCCCGGCCAGCCGCGCGAGGCGCTTCAGCGGGAACTTGTGCGAGACCAGATCGGGCTCATGGTAAACGACGTGCTGGAGACCACATCGTCCAACCTGGGTGGCATCACCTCTCCGGAAGAAGTGCGGAACACGGACCGGCAGATCGCCGCGTTCTCGCCCGCGATGGCGGCCCACGAGCGGGAGCTGAAAGCCTTCCTCTATCGTCGGCTTTACTATCATGAGGAGCAGCTCGTCACGGCCGAGCGCGCCCGCGATGTCATCGCGAAGCTCTTCGCGGCTTACCACGATCAGCCAGCGCTACTTCCCGACGGCTGGCGCGAAACGCTACCGCAGCAGGAGCCACAACGAAGCCGTCATATCGTCGACTTTATCGCCGGGATGACCGATCGCTACGCAATCGAACGATATCGTCAGATCTACGGTTCTATTCCGGCCGACCTGTCGAATGTCTGACGTGCGTCGCATTCTCCTGGCAGGCGCGACGGGACTTGTCGGCACCCGCGTCATGGAAGCGGCGGTCGACTACGGCTGGCTTCGGTTGGTGGCTCTCACCCGGCGCGAGGCAGAGATGCCGCGCGGCGCTCGGATGGAAATGCTGGTCGCCGACCCGGCCGGGTGGCGCGAAGCGGTCGCGACGATTGCACCGGATGCGGTGATCTGCGCGCTCGGTACGACAATCCGCCAGGCCGGGAGCGAGGCGGCTTTTCGGGCGGTAGACTACGATCTCGTGCTGATGCTCGCTACCGCAGCGCGCGAGGCAGGGGCGGGCAATTTCGTGCTGGTCAGCTCCGTTGGCGCGGACCAGCACTCCAAAGCCTTCTATTTGCGAGTGAAGGGGGAGGTCGAGGCCGCCGTCACCAAGTTGCGCTTCCGCCGGCTCGATATCCTTCGTCCGGGGCTACTCAAAGGATCGCGGCCACGCGGCGTGCGGCCACTCGAGACCCTCGGTAAGCTCGCCAGTCCGGTTACCGACCTGCTGCTGCACGGCAATGCCCGGCGTTACCGTTCGATTGACGCGCGCGTCGTGGCTGCTGCCGCACTCCAAGGCGCGCGCGAGAAGCCTCAGGGGCGCTGGCTGCATGATAACGATTCCATTGCCCGCCTTGCGCGGCGGCTGGGGGAAGGGTGAAACGGCACGCTCCCGCGGCAGCCCGCAACAGAGAGCCCATTGCGGCGGTCCTGACAGAGGAGCTGCCCACCACCGGTCTGGTTCTCGAGCTTGCGAGCGGTACCGGCGAACACGTCGCGCATTTTGCGCGCACGTTTCCGCGGCTCACCTGGCAACCGAGCGACGCAGATCCCGAGGCACTGGGGTCGATCCTGGCCTGGCGCGAGGAGGCCGCTCTCCCAAACCTGCTGCCTCCGATCCTGATGGATGCCGCGAAGACTCCGTGGCCCCTAATGGCAGCGGACGCGGTGCTCTGCATCAACATGATCCATATCAGCCCGGTGGCGGCGACCGAGGGGCTGCTGCGGGGCGCAAGCCAAGTCCTCCGTTCCGGCTCGCCATTGGTGGTCTACGGTCCGTTCCTTGAGGTCGATGTTGAGACCGCGCCCTCCAACCGGGAGTTCGATCGTAGCCTCCGCTCGCGGAACCCTGAGTGGGGTTTGCGGCCAATCTCCTGGTTTGACAGTTTAGCTCATGACGTCGGATTTAGGCGGAGCCGGCGGGTGGCGATGCCGGCCAATAACCTGACACTGGTATATCGCCTCGCGACGACGTGAAGCGCCCGCCGGAGGTCACCGGCGGGCACCTTGCGGCCCTGTAATCACACTTCTTGTTATAAGGCGCGGTCGCCGGCCTGGCCGACAGACTCAATATCTTCGCCGACGCCTTTGACGGTATTGCAAGCTGCCGCGGCCAATGAAAAGGCAGCGACGCCGAAGGCTAAGAACAATTTGCGAACCATGATCGTAGTCCTTTGTCTCGCCAGGAGTGCTCGATGAACCGGTCGGTGCCCGCTAAGTTCCCTCCGCACGTGCAATGTCGCGCTCGTCGGGGCGAGTGAGGCGGTGTTCGCGCCAAGCAATGATCAAGCCGGCGGCGACGATCAGGGGCACCCCGAGCCAAGTCGTGCCAGGGGGCAGTACGCCAAATAGCAGCCATCCATAGAGCGTGGCCCAGAAAAGGCCGGAGTAATCCATCACGATCACGCTCGCCACTTTGCCAAAAC
>CAYTPY010000139.1:0-4586 GCA_964439725.1 uncultured Erythrobacter sp.
CTGCATCGTCTCCTGGGCCAGCTTCGCCGAGCCGGCCGAACCCGGCGAGTGGGTCCGGCCTTACCGCAACTCGCCCGGTCTCGACGGCCGGCCGCGCAGCGAAAGCGCGATCCTGTGCGTCAATCCGCTCACCGGGACCCAGAATGGTGAGGCCCCTGCCAGCGCCAATCTCGGCACGCTCAAGCCCGATGCCGGCCTCAGCACCGGTGAGCTCGTCGTCGGAGCAGTGCCCGCCCGGTGCGACGAACGCGGATTCCTGCTGATCGGCGAACCGCCCGAACTCGGCCCCTACGTGCTGCCGGGCAACAACTACCACGTCTACGACATCCCGCTGTTCTGGCGGAATGTGCAGCTCGACCTCGCACGCAGAGTTACCGCATGGACTTCGGCGCGCTGATCACCGAACAGGCTGGCGAGTTCCGCGCCGCACTGTCCGCGGGCGGCGTGCTGCTCGGAGTGGATCTCGGCACCAAGACGATTGGCACCGCCTTCTGCGATGCGCGCTGGAGCTTCGCCAGCCCGGGCAAGACTCTACCGCGCGGCAAGTTCGCGCGCGACCGCGCCGCGCTCGAAGCGCTGATCGCGGAGCGCCAGGTCCGTGGCCTGGTGATCGGGCTGCCGCTCAACATGGACGGCACCGCCGGGCCGCGCGCCCAGGCGAGCCGCGCCTTCGCCCGCAATCTCGAGCCGCTCGGCCTGCCGGTGCTGCTGTGGGACGAACGCTGGTCGACCGCGAGCGCCGAGCGCGACATGATCGCCCAGGATTTCAGCCGTGCCCGCCGTGCCGAACGGATCGACAGCCACGCGGCTGCGGTGATCCTCCAGGCGGCGATCGACCGGCTGGCCGGGGGTGTTCTCTAAAGTCGGTCGAGGTCAGAGCCTCCTGACGGACCCACCGCGCGAACCGACCCCCCCGCGAACCGGTGACGCCGCGCGCAGCACCACCACCTGGCCGGTGACGGCCGGCATTTCTTCTGACAGCGGCAGCCGCACCGCGTCGGCCCGCGCGCGGTCGAGGATCGGGACGGGCACGGCGGCCTCGAACAGGATCGTGTCCGCTGTCCCGAGCAGACGGGCCTGGCGCAAGGTCAGCTCATCCGGGTCGTCGCTCGCCAAGCGGATCTCGATCCGCTCGCCCGAGGAGGGATCGGGGCTTTCGCTCAGCCACGGCTGGACCCGGTCTGCCGCGCCTTCGGCGAGCGGATCGAGCGCTCCGCCGGCCGCCAGCGCGTCGTCGAGCGCTCGGCGGCGCTCCGCGGCGCCGGGCCAGCGGGCGCGCAGGGCGTCGCGGACCGACTGCAGAGCTGCGGCAAGCCGCCCGAGATCGGCCGGAAGCAAAGTCTCGAGCCGCAGGCGCAGCTGCTTGGCCAAGCCGGCCGATGCTCCGCTGGTGCCGACGGCGATCAGGACCGGGTCGCGCTCGAGCAGGCTCGGCACGGTGAAATCACACAGCTCGGGCCGGTCGGCGACGTTGACCAGGACGCCGGCTGCCCGCAGGCTTGCGGCGTCGGCTTCGTTCGCGCGCGGATCATCATGCGCGAGGAACGCCAGCCTGGCGCCTCGGGCGCGACCGGCTTCGGCGGACACGATTTCCCCCCCTGCCCGCTCGACCAGCCGTCGCTTGGCGTCGGCGGCCGCTCCCTCTCCCAGCACGATCACCGGCTGGCCAGCAACACGGTGGAACAGCGGGAGCGAGCGCATCAGCAGGCCATCAGAACCAGTCGGGCACCGGCTCGGCGGCGGCGATCTCTTCGGGCAGGATGCGCTTGGCGACCACCGCAAAGCGATCCCCGTCGACCATGACTTCGGCAAGGAACCCGCGGCTGTTGTAGCTCGAGGCCATCGTCGCACCGTAGGCGCCGGCCGTACGAAACACCGCCAGGTCGCCCGCCTGCAGGGCGTCGATGTCGCGGTTGGTGGCGAACGTATCGCCGCTCTCGCAGATCGGCCCGACAACACTGGCGGTCATCCGCCCACCCTGCGGGCGCACCGCGTGGAAATCGTGCCACGCGCCGTACAGCGCCGGGCGGGCAAGATCGTTCATCGCCGCATCGACGATCACGAACGGCGGCCCGTTGGTGCCGCGCTTGACCCGGATCACCCGGGTCATGAGCACGCCGGCGTTACCCGAGATCACCCGGCCCGGCTCGAACATAAGCCGCACGTCCCAGCTCCCGGCGACTCGCTCGATCATCGCGCCGTAGTCCGCCGGGCTCGGCATCACCTCGCCCGCCTTGTACGGTACGCCGAGACCGCCGCCGAGATCGGCATGAGTGATCGTGTGGCCGGCCGCGCGTAGCGAGGCGATCAGTTCGCCGAGGCGGGTGAACGCGCGCTCGAGCGGATCGAGGCTCGATAGCTGGCTGCCGATGTGCACGGCCACGCCGCGCAGATCCAGCCCGGGGCGGCCGGAAAGCTGGGCGAACAGCTCCTCCGCGCGCGCGATCGGCACGCCGAACTTGTTTTCCGCCTTGCCGGTGGAAATCTTCTCGTGAGTCCCGGCATCGACATCGGGGTTGACGCGCAGGGCCGCCGAAGCCCGTAGCCCCCGCTCCTCCGCGAGCGCCGCAAGTTCGTGGCCCTCTTCCTCGGATTCGATGTTGAATTGGCCGATCCCGGTATCGAGCCCCTGAACGAGTTCGGCGGTGGTCTTGCCGACGCCCGAGAACACGATGTCCGCCGGTGCGACGCCGGCGCGGAGGGCGCGGATCATTTCGCCGCCCGAGACCACGTCGGCTCCGAACCCCTGCTGCTGGAGCACCTTGACCACCGCAAGATTGGGATTCGACTTCAGTGAATAGGCGATCCACGGATCGCGCAGGCGCGAAAGGCCGGCGGAGAACACTTGCGCGTGGCGCTCCAGCGTGGCGCGCGAGTAGACATAGACGGGCGTGCCGACTTCCTGCGCGATCTGCGCGAGAGGCACGTCTTCGGCATAAAGCTCGCCGTTGCGGAGATGAAAATGGTCCATGGTTTGGCTCAGCCTTCGGGCGGCAGGTCGAACGGATCGTCTTCGCGCTCTTCGGATTCGCGGCGCAGTTCGACGTTGCGCTCCGGCGCGGCCTGCGGATCGAGCTCGAGCAGCTCGGCCGCGGTCAGTGGCTCAGCCCGCGCAAAAGGCGCCGGCGGCAGCGTGTTGCCCGGGGCGGGCCTCAGATCGCGCTGGTTGCCGCACGCGGTGAGAGCCAGAGGCAGGCCGAGCGCGAGCAGAGTCGAAAACAGAGCGCGAGTCATCCGGTCACCCCCAGGGCGCTTTTTGCTTCGGCGATACGCTGGCGCACCTGCGAAGGCGCGGTGCCCCCGTGACTGGCGCGCGCGGCGACCGAAGCTTCGACCGAGAGCGCAGCGAACACGCCCTCCCCGATCCGGGCATCGATTTCCTGCAGATCGGCGAGCGAGAGCTCGTCGAGCGCGACGTTGCGGCTTTCGGCCAGCTTGACGGCGGCGCCGGTGATATGATGCGCTTCGCGGAACGGCACCCCTGCTTCGCGCACCAGCCAATCGGCGAGATCGGTCGCGGTCGCATAGCCGAGCTCGGCCGCCTGGCGCATCCGATCGGTGCGGAAATCGGCGCCTTCGACCATCCCGGTCATCGCGGCGATCGACAGCGCCAGCAGCCCGGCGGCTTCGAACACCGGCGGCTTGTCGTCCTGCATGTCCTTCGAATAGGCGAGCGGCAGGCCCTTCATCGTCACCATCAGCGACACCGCGCAGCCGACGATCCGACCGGAATGGCCGCGCACCAGCTCGGCCGCATCCGGATTCTTCTTCTGCGGCATGATCGAGCTGCCGGTGCTGAGCGCATCGGGAAGGCGGACGAAGCCGAACGGCTGGCTCGCCCAGATCACGAACTCTTCGGCCAGCCGCGACAGGTGCAGCGAGCACTGCGCCGCAGCGGTGAGGTAATCGAGAGCAAAGTCCCGGTCCGAAACCGCATCGAGGCTGTTCGCGGTCGGCCGGTCGAAGCCGAGCGCCTGCGCGGTCATCTCGCGGTCGATCGGAAAGCCGGTGCCCGCGAGCGCTGCGCTGCCGAGCGGGCTCTCGTTGAGCCGCTTGCGCGCATCGGCAAAGCGCGAGCGATCCCGCCGTACCATTTCGTAATAGGCCATCAGGTGATGGCCGAGCGTCACCGGCTGCGCGGTCTGGAGGTGCGTAAAACCGGGCATGATGCTGTCGGCATGCTCGTCCGCCCGGGCCACCAGCGCGCGCTGCAGCGCCTCGAGCCCGGCATCGACCTGGTCCATCGCATCGCGCACCCAGAGCCTGAAGTCGGTCGCCACCTGGTCGTTGCGGCTGCGGGCCGTGTGCAGCCGCCCGGCCACCGGGCCGATCAGCTCGGCCAGCCGGCTCTCGGTGGTCATGTGGATGTCTTCGAGCGACCAGTCCTCGGGCACGCCGTCGCGTTGGTACTCCGCGGCGACCTGGTCGAGCCCGTCGGCGATCGCCTTGGCATCTTCGGCCGAGACGATCCCTTGCGCGCCGAGCATCGCCACGTGAGCCTTGCTCGCGGCGATGTCCTGCCGCCACAGCGCCTTGTCGAACGGGATCGATGCGTTAATCTCGCGCATGATCGCGCTGGGCCCTTC
>CAYTPY010000140.1:0-4495 GCA_964439725.1 uncultured Erythrobacter sp.
ATCCCATGATCTCCGGCCCGTTGATGATGAAGAACGAGGCATCGCTCTCGTTCGCAACCGCCTGCGCCAGTCGGGTCTTGCCGGTGCCCGGCGGGCCGTGCAGCAGCACGCCTTTGGGCGGATCGACGCCGAGCCGCGTGAACAGCTCCGGATAGCGCAGCGGCAGCTCCACCATCTCGCGAAGCTGCTTGATGGTCTCGTCCATCCCGCCGACGTCGTCGTAGTTGATGATCCCGCGGCCGTCGCGCGGCTCCTCGAACTCGGCGCGCAGCTCGACCTCGGTGGTTTCGTCGATATGGACGATACCCTTGGGCGAGGTCGAGAGCACCTGCAGGCGGATCTGAGTGAGGGCGTAGGCCGGCACATTGAACATACGGCGCACATCGGGCGGCATGTTGGTCACCGGCTGTTGACCGTGGGTAGCGACGAGATCGCCGGCCACGAGGGGGCGGCGGAAGAAAACGCGCTTCAGCGCCTCGCTGGGTCCCTGGAGGCGCATCTCGCGCTGGGCGGGGGCGAACACCACGCGCGTCGCAGCGCGGGATTCGGCGCGCCGGATCTTGATGTGCTCTCCCGACGCGGTTTCGGCGTTGGCGCGCTGCAGTCCGTCCAGGCGAACCACATCGAGCGTCTGGTCTTCGTCGTAGGCGGGAAATGCGATGGCGGCCGTCGAGCGCTTGCCTTCGATCTCGATTATGTCACCTTCGGTGATGCCAAGTGCCTGGAACGCCGTACGCGGTATTCGGGCTACTCCGCGGCCGCTTTCTTCCTGGCGGGCAGCGGCGACCTGAAGCCGGACCATCCCCTGTTCGATCGTCGCTGCGTCTGCGTCTGCCATACGCCCTCTCGTTTCGTCCGTTGCTATCCGGAAGCTAGGAATGCGCTCTTCCGAATGCAAACCGGCGGCGGCAACGAAGGTGCCGAAGAATCCCGCCGTTGCAGATTGAGGACGAAAAAAAGCCCGGCCGTTACCAGCCGGGCTTGGGAGTTTGGGAGAGGATGCCTGAAAGGCCTGCTCCATATGCTGGGGGCCAGGCTTGTTCGCAAGTGCGAAAAGCGCAATAGGAGTTGCGTGGCATGCAACGTCGCTGGTTTTTGGCAGTTTGCCGCCGCGGAAAACCTTCTTGGGTCCGGCGAAAGCGATCCGCCCAGAATTGTTGGCTGGCTTGGCGGCATTTTGTGCTGCATTGCAGCAATCGTATTGTGATCGGATGACACGGCCGCTGTCTTTACCTAACCTGAGACACAGAACCTAGCCGGAGCGAGCGTATGAAGAAGCTTTACCCCGATGCAGCCGCCGCGCTCGGCGGCATCCTCCGTGACGGCATGCTAATCGCCGCGGGCGGGTTCGGACTCTGCGGTTTGCCGGAGCGACTGCTCGAAGCCATTCAGGCAAGCGGCGTCACCGATCTGACCTTCGCTAGCAATAATGCAGGGATCGACAACGAGGGTATCGGCAAGCTGCTCCGCACCCGGCAGGTGAAGAAGATGATTGCTTCCTATGTCGGCGAGAACAAGGAGTTCGAGCGCCAGTACCTTGCAGGTGAGCTCGAGGTCGAATTCTGCCCCCAAGGCACGCTCGCCGAACGGATGCGAGCTGGCGGTGCCGGAATACCAGGTTTTTACACCAAGACCGGTGTCGGGACCGAGGTGGCTCGGGGTAAGGAGACTAAGGTCTTCGACGGTCCTAACGGTCCGGAGGAGTTCGTGCTCGAACGCGGCATTTTCGCGGACCTTTCCATCGTGAAAGCTTGGAAAGCGGACGAGACCGGTAACTGCGTTTTCCGCAAGACAGCTCGCAACTTCAACTTGCCGGCGGCGACCTGCGGCAAATTCTGCGTAGTAGAAGTCGAGGAGGTGGTGCCGACCGGCGCTCTCGATCCTGACAGCATCCATCTGCCGGGAATCTATGTGCAACGGATGATCGTCGGCTCTCCTTACGAAAAGAAGATCGAGTTCACGACCACGCGAGAGCGGCAGGCGGCGTGAGCCGATCAGTCCCGGTGCAGGGTGGCGACAACGATCGCGATACGCTCCGCCTCGCGGTAAGCAGGATTAGCAAGCTCTTCGCCGAAGACGTCGGGATCTGTTTCGCAGCAGGCGAAGGCGAGGTGCCGTTCGGCGGCGAGCTGCTCAAGTGCGTCAACCAGCGGGCTCCGGCCAGCGACGATCGTCGCCCCGGTGTAGAGCAGCAGGCGGCCCCCCGGCGCGAGACGGGATGCGGCCCTTCGCGCCATTTCGAGCGCGATAGCTCCCCCCAAGAGGTCGCCGCCATGGCGGTAAGCCCGGCCGGCCTCGTCCATGATGTAGGGCGGATTCGTGATGGCGAAGTCGATCGGGTCCTCGACGAGGGCGAGGCTGTCGTCGCGCAGGGTCTCGACGTGCAGTCCGGCAGCGGCAGCGTTGACCCGAGCGAAGGAAAGGGCCTGCGGGTTGATGTCGACGAGTGTCACGCGCGCCTTTCGGCTCAAAAGCGAGGCAACGATGCCGCCCACTCCTCCGCCGGCCCCGATATCGACGATGTGTGCACCAGTTGCGAGGGGCCGCCTAGCCAGCTCCGCCTCCACGGCAGCAGCAAAGCGATAGCTGTCTGGCCCGAAGAAGACTGCATCGGGCGCCTCGGTGGGGTACGCGGAGTGAACGAAAAGCTGTTCGCCGCGCGAGGACACGCGCACGGCTGCACGAGAGGTTTCCCCGTCCGCGATCAGCACGCCGGCCTGGTCAAGCAGGCCTTCCACGTCCGCGTCGATCGTGCCGGGCTTAAATGGCAGCGACCAACCAAGCACGTCGCGCAAGTCAGCCGCCAGCGCGCCGGGGCGCCGCGCCAGCACCCGCGCGTGGCTCGCAGGGCCTATCGTGGTGAAGCGATAGCTACGCGCGGCCAGGCAGGCGAGAAGCGCGATCAGTGTCTGTTCGCGTGCATCGGTCGGATCCCTCATTGCCATCAACAACCCACGAACCGCGCCGAAGGTTTCACTGGCGCCCGACGGAGGATTATCCATGCCATGGTCCCGTGACGAAATGGCCGCGCGCGCGGCGCAGGAGCTGCAGGACGGGTTCTACGTGAACCTCGGCATCGGCATCCCGACGCTGGTGGCGAACCACATCCCCGATGGCATGGACGTGACGCTGCAGAGTGAGAACGGCATGCTCGGGATTGGCCCGTTCCCTTATCCGGACGAGGTCGACCCCGATCTGATCAACGCCGGCAAGCAAACAGTGAGCGAGCTGCCCCGCACCGCCTATTTCGACAGCGCCACCAGCTTTGCGATGATCCGCGGGGGGCACATAGACCTCGCGGTGCTCGGCTCGATGGAAGTCTCCGAGAAGGGGGATATCGCCAACTGGATGATCCCGGGCAAGATGATCAAGGGCATGGGCGGGGCAATGGACCTCGTTGCCGGGGTCAAGAAGATCATCGTGGTGATGGAGCACGTCGCCAAGGACGGCAGCGCCAAGTTCATTCCCGAATGCACGCTACCGCTCACCGGCCGCAACGTGGTCGACATGATCGTGACCGACCTCGCGGTGTTCCAGCGGCCCGATCACGACAGCCCGTTCCGGCTGGTCGAGCTCGCGCCCGGGGCAAGCGGCGAGGAAGTGGCGGCAAAGACGACTGCCCATTACGAAAGCTGACGCGTGGGCTACGTCCTCATCACCGCCAATCGAAACTATTCGAGCTGGTCGCTGCGCCCCTGGCTGCTGATGAAGGCGCTCGGCATTCCGTTCGAGGACCGGATCGAGCCGTTCACCAAACCCGACAACTACGATGACTTCCGCGCCTTTTCGCCGACCGGACAAGTGCCCCTGCTGATCGATGGCGAGCGGACCGTGTGGGACTCGCTCGGCATCACGCTCTACCTCGCGGACCGCCACGAGGGGGTTTGGCCGGAGGAACCCGAGGCGCGCGCCCTCGCGCAGTGCGCGGTCGCCGAGATGCACGGCGGCTTCGGCGCCTTGCGCAACGACTGCACCATGAACGTCGGCGTACGGGTGACAGCCAAGCCCATGTCGCAGGCACTGAAGCGCAATGTGGCGCGGCTGCGCGAGATTTTCGAGCAGGGACTGGAGCGGTTCGGCGGGCCATGGTTGGCAGGAGCGAAGTTCACCGCGGTCGACGCGTTTTATGCCCCCGTCGCATTCCGCATCCGCACCTATGGGCTTGACATCGCCAGGGGCCAAGCGTGGGTCGATCAGGTGCTCGGCCATCCGAATATGCAGGCTTGGGAAAGCCTGGCGCTGGCCGAGACCTGGCGCGAGGAGAGCCATGAGGCCGATCTGGCGGCTTGTGGAGCGGTGACGGCGGACTACCGGCGGGTCTAGCCAAGCCTCCCGTCACCCGCCATTCTCCGCACTTCGGGAGTGGAGAGGAATTCCTGCATGCTGGCTTCGATGCGCCGCGATTCGCCGTGGCTGGCGCTGGTCCTGCTGATGGCGATAAGCACGGTCGGGTTCATCGACCGGATCGTGGTCAACGTGCTGGTCGAGCCGATCA
>CAYTPY010000141.1:0-4396 GCA_964439725.1 uncultured Erythrobacter sp.
TGAACTGCACGCTCGGCGCGCGCTGCGCCAGTTGCTCGACATTGGTCTGGCTGCGTGCTTCCATCAGCGCAGCATCGACCGCGGTGATTGCCAGCGGGGTCTCCTGCAGGCTCTGCCCGCGGAACTGTGCGGTGACGACGATTTCGCCGATGCCTTCGTCCGAAGCCGCCGGCGCGCCCGCCTGGGCATCCGCACCCGCGACTTGCGCGAGCGCCGGCCCGCTGACCAAGAGCGCGCTTGCGACCGCCAACCCGGCCGCTCCGCAGCGTAGCGAGCCGGTCCTTGCCAATTTCACCACTCACATCTCCCATTGTAACGATCGTTATTGATGTCGTTGTGCGTGTCCCCGCGCTCGCTTGTCAACCGACCTGCGGCCAGCCGCTGGCGCCGCGGCAGCGATACGCGTGGGCGACAAGGGGCATGACCGCTGCGGCTCTCTGCGCGGGGCTGGATCGCAGCGGATACGGCACGCCTATCGCCGGGCATCCGGTTCAGCCGCGCAGAATCTTCTCCATCGCCTTCCCCTTGGCGAGTTCGTCGACCAGCTTGTCGAGATAGCGGATCTCGCGCATCAGCGGCTTCTCGACCGTTTCGACGCGCACTCCGCACACCGCTCCGGTAATCAGCGCCCGTGCCGGGTTCATCGCCGGGGCCTGGGAGAAGAATGTCTCGAAGCTCACCCCCGCCTCGATCTGCGCTTCCATCTCGCCTTGCGAATACCCGGTCAGCCAGCGCACGATCGTGTCGACCTCGTCCCGGCTGCGCCCCTTCCGCTCCGCCTTGGCGATATAGTGCGGATAGACGCTCGCAAAGCTCATCGAATAGATGCGGTGCGACATCTCAGCTCTCCTGCCGCTACGACACGGCGCCTCTGAGCGCCTGCAAATGCGGAAATTCGCCTCGCTCGACATAGGCCTGTTCCGCCGCCGTCGACGGACGGCCGAGCACGGCATTGCGATGCGGATGGCGGCCGAACGCGGCAATCACATCGCGGACCTTGCGGGCTTGGTCCCCCAGCGAGCGATACACCGGCCGCAGAGGCTCGGGCGCCTTGGCGGCGACCGCTTCGCGCAGCTCAATCAGCCGCTCGGCCCGTGCGAGATGGTCCGGCCCCTCGCAATGACCGAGCGGCTGCGTCTGCGCGACCTGCAGCCACGGCGCGGCGAGCGCCTGGCAATGGCCGTCCGCCAGCCCCTCCAGCGCCAGCGCCAGCGCCGCCGGGTCCTGTGCATAGGCCCTCGCCGTTCCGCGCCACACCGCGCGTGAGAATTGGTCGAGCACCACGATCAACGCCAGCCGCCCCTCGGGATCGGCCGCCCAGTGATCGAGTTCGCCGCGCGCGCCTTGCGCCGTCAGTTCGGAAAAGCGCGCCAGGATCGCGTCATCCGCTCCGCCGTGCAGCCGCCAGCGCCACTGCTCGCGGTGCGTGTCGGCGTCGAGCTCCGCCGCCTGCCGTTCCGGAAACCAGAACGCCAGCACCTCCTGCCAGGGAGCGCGATCGGCCGAGCTCACCGCATCGCCTCGCGCCCGCTTCCGGCGGACCCAGCCGCCGCGATAAACCGGTTGATCCAGCCCGCCACCCGCTCGCGGTCGTTCGGCTGCTCCAGGCTGGCGACCGCGCGGTCCACGTCGTCGTCGCTTGGCCCCTTTCCTCGCCGCATTTCCGCCAGCGCGGCCGCGAAGCCGCGGTCGAACTCAGGGTGGAGCTGCAGCGAAATGGCCGGATGATCGGTGTAGGCGACCATGCCGAACGGCGCAAACGCGCTGCACGCCACCACTTCGCAGGCCGGGGGAAGCTCGACCACTTGGTCCTGGTGCGAGGCCGGCAAGGTGATCGTCGACGCCTCGTCCATCCACGGCTGCCGGCGCACGATCTGATAGGTGTGGCTCCCCAGGCCCCAGCCGCTTGCCGACTTGATCACCCGCCCGCCGAAAGCCTCGGCCATCACCTGATGCCCGAAGCAGATGCCGACCAGCGCCGCTTTGCCCCGTGCGGCGCGGAGGAACCGCTTCAGCTCCAAGATCCACGGCTGCGTGTCGTAGGCGTCGCAGGCTGAACCCGTAATCAGATAGGCCGCGCACGTGCTCGCCTCCTCCGGAAGCTCCCCGCGCTCGGCGTCGAACACGGCATAGTCGTACCGGTCCTCGCCCAGCAGGCGGCGGAACATCTCGGGGTATGTCCCATGATCCGCGAGCGCGCGGGGCGGTGCGCCGGTCTTGAGGATGCCTAGCTTCACCTTCGATCTCCGTTGCCGCTCGCAGTCGGGCCACCCCCCCCCCGCATAGCCGTTCCGGACGATCCTCGAAACCGCCGCGCCGCTCGACCTGTCCCAGACGAGCTTGAATTGCCGCCCTCCGGGGCTACCTCGGCCGTACGGACTTATTTTCCGGGCCGGGCTCCTGCCCCGCGCCCGCCATTCGGAGTATCTGCGATGAGCGTGGCCTTCCGCCGCGAGAGCGACGACGAACATCTCGAACCCAAGTTCGAGCTGCCGATCCCGCCTGGCCCCAATCTGGTCACCGACCGCGGCCTCGCCTTGATCGAAGAACGGATCGCCGAACTCGAAGAGGCGCTAGCCGCTGCCGGCGACGACGAGGCCGCCCGCGCCCCGATCCAGCGCGACTTGCGCTACTGGACCGCCCGCCAAGTCTCGGCCGAGCGAGCGCCCATTCCCGCGGGCGACAAAGTCGAATTCGGCGTCGAAGTCACTATCGCGCTCCGAGGCGCCGAAAAAACGTTCCGCCTGGTGGGCGACGACGAGGCCGACCCCGCCGCCGGCTTCCTCTCGTTCAACGCCCCTCTCGCCCGCGCCATGATGGGCGCCGAGCCGGGCGACCTCCTGCCCTTCGCCGGGCAGGACGACGCGATCGAGGTGCTGACGATCGAAGTGCCGAGCTGAGCCGCGGAACGGACCCGGCATCGGGACGTTACTTGGGTCTTGGCTACGTCGAATAGGCGGGCATTTCAGTCGCGTCTGATCCGCCCATGCCTCCGACGATCCCTCGAGACCTGGAGGCGACCCCGTGAGCAATGGCAATGATCGTGAAGGCGGTGACAACGCGCGCACCCTGACCAACCGTCAGGGACATCCCATCACCGACAACCAGTCGCAGCGGACCGTCGGCTCGCGCGGCCCGGCCACTCTTGAGAACTACCAGTTCCTCGAGAAAATCAGCCATTTCGACAGAGAGCGCATCCCCGAGCGCGTCGTCCACGCGCGCGGCTTCGTCTGCTACGGCGAACTGGAGGTAACCGGGAAAATCGGCGACGAACCGGCCTCGAAATACACCCGCGCCAAGCTGTTCCAAGAGGCGGGCAAGAAGACCCCGCTCGCGATCCGCTTCTCGACCGTGATCGGCGGCCGCGACTCCTCCGAAGTCGCGCGCGACCCGCGCGGCTTCGCGATCAAGTTCTACACCGAGGACGGCAACTGGGACCTCGTCGGCAACAATCTGGCGATCTTCTTCATCCGCGACGCGATCAAGTTCCCCGACGTGATCCATTCGCTGAAGCCCGATCCGGTCACCTTCCGGCAGGAGCCGAACCGGATCTTCGACTTCATGAGCCAGAGCCCGGAATCGATGCACATGCTGACGCACTTGTTCAGCCCGCGCGGCATCCCGGCCAGCTACCGGCACATGGAGGGCTTCGGCGTCAACACCTACAAGATGGTCAACGCGGCCGGCGAGACCGTGCTGGTCAAGTACCACTTCCACCCGCGTTGCGGCGTTGCCAGCCTCACCGCCGAGGAAGCGGCCAAAGTCCAGGGCCAGGATCTCGGCTCGGCCTCCAAGGACCTCTACGAGGCGATCGAGCGCGGCGACTATCCGCAGTGGGACATGTACGTCCAGATCATGGAGGACCACGAGCATCCCGAGCTTGAATGGGACCCGCTCGACGACACCAAGATCTGGCCAGAGAAGGACTTCCCGCTCCGCCACGTCGGCGTGATGACTCTCAACCGCAACGTCGAGGACCACCACAACGAGAACGAGCAGATCGCGATGGGTACCGGCGTGCTGGTCGACGGTCTCGACTTCTCCGACGACAAGATGCTGGTGGGCCGCACTTTCTCGTACTCCGACACACAGCGCTACCGCGTCGGATCGAACTACCTGCAGTTGCCGGTCAACCAGGCCAAGAGCGCCAAGGTCGCGACCAACCTCACCGGCGGCCAGATGTCCTATCGCCGCGACCTCGACGGCCAGAACCCGCACATCAACTTTGAGCCGTCGCTTCACAACGGTCTCTCCGAAAGCGACCGCGAGGAGCCGAACAATCCGCCCGAAATCCGCGGCCGCCTGACGCGCAGCGTGCTGGAACGCCGCAACGACTACGTTCAGGCGCGTGGCCGCTACAACACGATGATGGATTGGGAGCGCGACGACCTCGTCC
>CAYTPY010000142.1:0-4369 GCA_964439725.1 uncultured Erythrobacter sp.
ACCGCCTTCAACGCCCAGAAGAAGGGCACGATCAACGGCAAGGGCGTGATCAACAACCGCATTTCGGAGCATGTCTTCCTGCGGCTGGCTCACATCGGCATCCCGACGCACTTCATCCGCCGCCTCAACATGCGCGAGCAGCTCGTCCGCCAGGTCGAGATCATTCCGCTCGAAGTCGTCGTGCGCAACGTCGCCGCCGGTTCGATCTCCAAGCGCCTCGGCCTGGAGGAAGGCGAGCCGCTGCCGCACACGCTGATCGAATACTACCTCAAGTCCGACGAGCTGCAGGATCCGATGGTCGCCGAAGAGCATATCGCCTGCTTCGGCTGGGCCAACCACGAGGAGATGCAGGACATCGCCTCGATGGCGATCCGGGTGAACGATTTCATGTGCGGCATGTTCGCCGCGATCGGCATTCGCCTCGTGGACTTCAAGCTCGAGTTCGGACGCATCTGGGACGGCGACTACAGCCGGGTGATCCTGGCCGACGAGATCAGTCCCGATAACTGCCGCCTGTGGGACATGACGAGCGGCGAAAAGCTCGACAAGGACCGCTTCCGCCGCGATCTCGGCGGCGAAGAGGAGGCCTACCAGGAAGTCGCCCGCCGCCTCGGCCTGCTCAACGAGGATAACGGGCCGGGCGAAGTGTTCGACCTTTCCGCCCACCGCACTAAGCTGCGCGGAACTCCCAAGCCAAAGAAGTAACCTGCCCTGGCGACAGTCGAACGCCGGCACGGATGTTCGACTGATGCGCGAGCGCAAGCAGGGTTGAGGGATGTCGGGAAGGAAGGCTTTCTCGGCCTCTCCTTGCCGGAGAGAACCGGTAAGCGCCTCCCCGCCCATTGCCGGTTAACAATTCATCGGTCAGACACTTGGACGATGATCCACCGCTTCCTGCTCACCGCCCTCCTTCTCGTCTTTGCCGTCCCTGCCCTGGCCCAGCCTGCGCCGGTGCAGCCGCACCATGAATGGCCGTTCGAACAGAGCGATCTGCCGCCGGACCCGGCCTACCGTTTCGGCAGGCTCGACAATGGGATGCGCTACATCATCCGGCCCAACGGCACTCCACCTGGACAGGGCATGGTGCAGTTTTGGGTGGATGCCGGGTCGATCGCCGAGAACGAGGACGAGCGCGGTTATGCGCATTTCATCGAGCACATGGCCTTCAACGGCTCGACGCGGGTTCCGGAAGGCGAGATGGTCCGGCTGCTCGAGCGCGAGGGGCTGGCCTTCGGCGCCGACACGAACGCTTCGACCAGCTTCGATGTCACACTGTATCGCCTCGATCTGCCTCGCAACGATCCGGCGCTGCTCGATACCGCGGTGATGCTGATGCGCGAAACGGCGAGCGAGCTGACGTTCAACCCCGAAGCGGTCGAACGAGAGAAAGGCATCCTGCTCAGCGAGCGGCGCGTTCGAGACACTTACCAGCTGCGAAACGTCGTCGACAACCTGAGCTTCCTCTATCCGGGCTCTCGCTTCGCTGACCGGCTGCCGATCGGCACCGCGGAATCGCTTCAGAATGCGACGCCCGAGAAACTACGCGCGCTGTACCAGCGGCTGTATCGCCCGGAGAATACTGCGCTGATTGTCATAGGTGACTTCGACGCGGACCGGGTCGAAGAAACCATCCGCAAGCATTTCGACAGCTGGCCGGCGGCGCAGATCGTCCCGGCAGTCGATCCGGGTCCCATACCGCTCGATCGTCAGGGCGAGACCGACATCTATCTCGATCCGGCGTTGCCGGAGCAGATCACGGTTTCGCGCACCGGACCTGCGCTCGACCGTACCGACACTCGCGCCTTCCGTGAGAAGAACGTGCGACGCCAACTCGGCTACAATATGATCAATCGCCGCCTGCAGCGCCTGACCCGGGTGGAGGATCCGCCATTCCGCAGCGCGGGGGTCGGCACGTCCGAAGTGTTCGACTCCGCTCGTACGACCAATCTCGTCGTCTACGCTCCGGACGGCGAATGGCGCCGCGCCTTGGCCGCTGCCCAAGCCGAGTACCGCCGCGCCCTTGAGTTCGGCTTTACCGAAGCCGAGGTTGCCGAACAGATCGCGTCGTTGCGCAACTCGCTCGAAAACAACGCAGCAGGGGCCGAAACGCGCTCGAACGCCAGTTTCGTGACAGCCGCGATCACACTGCTGCACGACGGCCAGGTGCCGACCACTCCGGAAAGCGGCCTGCAGCGCTTCATCGAACACTTGCCGCGCATTACCCCGGAGAGCATCCTCGAAGCGCTCAAGGAAGAGCTTGTACCGCTCGACAATCCGCTGATCCGCTTCGAAGGCCGGACCCCGCCCGAAGGAGGGGAGGAAGCGCTCCGCGTGGCGTGGAATGAAGGCATGGCGGGTGAACTCCTCGCCGGCGATTCCATTGCACTTTCCGAGTGGGGATACACCGATTTCGGTACGCCGGGACGAGTCGTCTTCGACGCGGTCGAACCGGCGCTTGGCATTCGCACCGTCCGCTTCGCCAACGGCGTGCGGCTCAACCTTAAGAAGACCGATCTCCAGCGCGATCGCATAGCCGTTCGCCTGAACATCGACGGCGGACAGATGCTCAACACCCCCGACGATCCACTGGTCACCGCGATGGCCAGCTCGCTGCAGATCGGTGGGCTCGGGCAGCACACGCTGGACGAGCTGCAATCCATCCTCGCGGGCCGCAGCGTCGGCTACACTATCGCCGCCGGACCGCGGACGTTCATGCTCAGCGGAACGACGACGCAACGCGACTTCGAGCTGCAGATGCAGATGCTGGCCGCTGCCGTGGCCGATCCCGGGTTCCGACCCCAAGGCGAAGCGCAATATCGGAGGAACATCGAAAACGTCTTCGCGACGCTCACCGCGACGCCGGAAAACGCGCTCGGCAATTCGCTGGGCGGGATCATCTCAGACGGCGATCCGCGCTTCACGCTCCAGCCCAAGGAAGCATACCTCGCACTCAGCTTCGCCAAGCTGAAGCGCGACATCGGCGATCGCCTCGATCATGGGGCGCTGGAACTCGCTATCGTCGGTGACTTTGACGAACAGGAGGCGATCGATCTGGTCGCTCGCACGATCGGCGCACTGCCAGAACGAGAGGCGGAGTTCCGCGGTTACGACAACAATCGCCATCGTACTTTCACCGCCGATCGCAGCCAGCGGACCGTGCTTCACGACGGCGCCGCCGATCAGGCGATCGTGCGCATGGACTGGCCGACCCGCGACGACAGCGACTTTGCAGAAGACCTGAAGCTTGAGTTGTTGGAGCGGATCGCTCGCCTCGCGCTGCTCGACGAACTGCGCGAGGAACTGGGGCAGACTTATACGCCGGCCGCCAACGCCACGCAGTCATCGACGTACCCGGGCTTCGGTTACTTCACGATCGCGGCTCCGGTCGACGCGGCACAAGTCGATGCTGCCCGCGAGGCCATGGTGGAGACCATCCAGGCGCTGATCGACGCGCCGATCGACGAAGACCTCCTGCTCCGCGCGCGTAGACCGATGATCGAAAGCTACGAAAACGCGTTGAAGACCAACAACGGTTGGCTGGCGCTGGTCAATCGCGCGCAAACCGAACCGGACCGCATCGAGCGCTTCATCCGCGCGCCGCAGATGCTGGCCGGTTTAACGCCCGCCGATGTTCAGGCGACGGCGGCGCGCTACCTGCAGCCCGACGAGCGCCTGGAGATCGTCGTCCTGCCCCGTGAAGCCGCGGCCGAATAGCCGGCGCCGCACCGCGCCCCTCAGCGGACGCGCCGAATGCGCAGTGCCTGCTGACCCTCGTAGCGCATCTGATAGCTGCCCAGCGCGGCGCTGAAGATTTCCACTTGCGAGCCGCGCCGCGGTGGATCGTACGACGACGGAGCGCTGTCGACGAACTGCCATTGAGTACCGTCCTCCAAAGTCAGCAAATAGATGCCCGGCTCGCGCTCGGTCGCGGCAGTAACGCGGGCAGCAATCTTCTCGGGCTCACCGACTTCGGCGGCCCGGGCGCGGGGCAGCTGGTTGCTGCCGAACCCCGCCGGCGCAGATGACGCGGCCGGTGCCTGAGTGGGAGCGGCTGGCGCTGCGCCCTGCTGCGACCCCGCCGCAGCCGCTTGGCCCAGCCGGATGTTGTCGTAACAGGCCGTACGGGCGCTAACGTCGGCGATCTTGCGGCATTCGCGCATTATATCGACAACGGCGCTGTCGCTCAGCTGCGCGGCGGCACTTGTTGGGAACACCGCCAGCGCCGCCATGCCCGCCAGCGACAGTTTGATCCGCAGCGAAGTCATCTGTCTCTTCCTTCAACAAACTGGGCAGCTGGCAACAGACCGAAGGGAGGAAGGCCTGCAACCAGCTGCCCATGCCGGGTCAGCACTACCCGGTTATCGCGTTA
>CAYTPY010000143.1:0-4361 GCA_964439725.1 uncultured Erythrobacter sp.
CAGCGGTTTTTGGTACCGCCATGCGCAGGTTCGAATCCTGCCGCCCCAGCCAATCACACACTCGCTCTGCGGCTAACGGGCCGCGACAGGTCAGCGCGGCAGCGCATACACCTTCAGATAATCGCCCGGCGTCGTTTCGAAGCGGGCATGGCCGGTCGCGCTGATGGCGACATATTGGCGCCCCTCATGCTCATAGGTCATCGCGCCGGCCTGCGGTCCGGCCGGAAGCCGCGCCTGCCAGAGCAGTCGGCCGGTCGCGGTCTCGAAGGCGCGGAAGTAATTGTCCTGCGTCGCGCCGATGAAGGTGAGACCACCTGCCGTGACCAGCGGACCGCCAAGGTTTGGCGTTCCGGTCACTATCTTGAGCCGGGTCGGGATGCCGAGCGGGCCGACGTCGAAGCCGGTGCCGAATGGCTGCGACCAGGCGATTTCGCCGGTGTCGATATTGGTGGCAGTGATATAGCCCCAAGGCGGCGCGATGCAGGGTATGCCGAGCGCCGACAGCCACATCGGCCGGGTGATACCGAACGGTGTGCCGAGATGCGGCGCGATCGCTTGGTCGGGGCGGGCGCCCCCCGATCCGACCGCCTTGTCCTCCACTTCTTCGCGCGGGTGCAGAATGACGAGGTTCGGCAGGCGCGAATTGTTGGCAATGAGGAGGCGCCGCTCCGGGTCGAACGCGCCGCCGCCCCAATTCATGCCGCCGAGGGTCCCAGGAAAGAGCAGCATGCCTTCCTTCTCGGCCGTCGGCGGCGTGTACATACCTTCGTAACGGTGGCGGTGGAAGCTGATCCGGCACAATGCGCCGTCGATCGGCGTCAGCCCGAACGTATAGCGCGCATCGATCTGCTCTGGGTCGCGCCCCGGCGCCCCGCCGATATTGGGGTAGAAGACCGATTGCGGCTGGGTCGGCGACACCCAGTCGCCTGGCGGAGGTCCTTGCGGAACCGGACGCTGCTCGATCGGCCGGAGCGGCGTTCCCGTCGCCGCGTCGAGCAGGAACATGTTGCCCGTCTTGCTGAGTTGCATGATCGCGCGGCGCATCACGCCGTCGACCGTTACGTCGACCAGCATCGGCTGGGCGCCCAGATCATAGTCCCACAGATCGTGGATGATGCTGGTGAACACCCAGCGGGTAGCACCGCTCGCGAGATCGATCGCGACCACCGCGTCAGTGAAGCGGTCCTCCTCGGGCGTGCGGTTGCCGCCCCATTGATCGGCCGCAGCATTGCCGGTGGCGAGAAAAGCCAGCCCGAGTTCTTCGTCCGCCGAGATTGCGTTCCACGTATTGGGCGTACCGCGCGGGTAGATCTCGCCTGGCGCCAGCTCCGCCTGCGCGTCCGGCCGCAGCGCATCCCAGGCCCAGCGCAATTCGCCTGTACGCGCATCATAAGCGCGGACGACCCCCGAGGGCGCATCGCGGCGCTGGTTGTCGCTCACCTGCTGACCAAGGATCAGCAACCCGCCGGCCACCGTCGCTCCGGACGTGTTGGAAGCAAAGCCGCTCTGCCGCAGCCCCATGCCGGCGGTCATGTCGACGACGCCGTTGTTCCCGAAGTCGCGGCAGACGAACCCGCCCACTGCATCAAGCGCGATCAGCCGGCCGTCGGCCGTCGCGACATAGATGCGCCTGTGGCAATTGGCCCCGCCTCGGGGCACGGGCCCTAGTACTCCTGGAACGACCGGGGTCGTTCGAACGGCTTCAGGGCGGCCGGCCGGATCACCATCGTCGAAATAGGCGACCGTGCGGCACGCAGCGGTGAACTGCGACTCCATCGATCGCGGCGAAACCCTGGGATCGTGATGCCAGCGCGCCTCTCCCGTTGCGGGGTCGAGGGCGAAGACCTGGTTGCTGGGCGTGCAGGTATAGAGAAAGTCGCCAGCCTTGATCGGCGTGTTCTGCGCGGAATAGAAAACCCGTCCTTCCGCCGGAGAATAGTCGCCGCTCCGGAACGTCCACGCTTCATCGAGCTCGCCGACATTGGCGGTCGTGATCTGTCTCAGCGCCGAGTAGCGACGCGCGCCATTTGTCCCGCCATAGGCCGTCCATTCAGCGCCGGCTTCCGCCCCGGCCGGAAGGCGCGGAATGGTGCCGGGCGAGGGAGCAGCGGACGCGCTGGCGCTCTCGGTGCGTTCCCAGCTGACGAAGACGATGACGACCACCGCTGCGGCCACGCCGAGCACGCCAGCCAGTGCGGCGCGCCGAGGCCCGGCCCTTGGTGGGGTACGCCAGAGGAGGAAGGCGAGCCCGGTCGCGATAACTAGGGCGGTGAGGAGCCCAATCCGCCCGGCAAGATCGATAGCCCACGCCGGTTGCCAGCCCTTGCCGCCGATCTCGATCAGGGCCCAGGCCAGGCTCAGCAACAACGCGAGTCCGAACAGGGTCAGCGCCGCTTGGTCGCGCTGCTTCCAGGACAAAACCGCACCGGCCACCAGCAAGGCTCCGGCGATCAGATAGTAAAGGGTTCCCCCCAGTACGACGAGCCAGGCGCCGAGCAGGAACATGGCTAGCCCCAGCAGGCCAGTCACGATCGACAACGAAAGGTAGAGCCACCGCGAGCGCCGGCGTGGCTTGCCTTCTTCCCCGATTACTTCGTTGGTCACACGCAGGCTTCCTCCGCAGGCCGATCGCGGCGCCCTCACTGCCCGACCAACCGAAGGATACCCCGATGGTTCCGCTCGAACGACTCGGCCGCCGTGGCTCGGCCAACGCGGTGCCTGGCCACTGCACTGTGGCATCATCGTTGGGCTTCGACGAAGTGGACGACACGGATTGCTGCGGCACCAAAGGCGCCCGGTGCCGTTGTCTTCCGGCAATAGGAGGGCCCGAGGCGCATGGCTGGAAGATCGGAGAAGTTCAGATGGCTCGCTCGCCTCGGATTCGCTGCGCGCGGCGTTGTTTACCTGCTGATCGGGTATCTGTTCCTGACAGGCGACAGGCAGCACACCGGCGATGGAGGGCCTGAGAGCGCTTTCGCTTGGTTGCACGGCGCCCCGGGCGGTACGATCCTTCTCTATCTCACGGCACTTGGGCTGTTGGGCTATGGGCTATTCAGGCTCGCTTCCGCGCTGCTCAACATCGACAACCAGCAGAATGACATAAAGGGCGCCGGCCGGCGGATAGGACATGGAGCCAGCGGGCTATTTCACCTCGTGCTTGCCTGGTCTGCCACGCAGTTAGCCGGCAGCGGGGGCGGCTCCACCGGCAGCGGCTCGCAAGAAGCGGCGGGAACGCTGCTTTCCGTCAGTTTAGGCGCGGTGCTGCTGGGTTTGGTCGGGCTAGCCTTCCTGATCGCTGCAGCGGAACAGGCCAAGAGCGCTTGGCAGGCTACTTTCATGCGCGAGGTGTCGCCGGACGCGCCTCCCTTTCTCGCCCCGTTAGGTCGTGCCGGATATGCTGCTCGCGCGGTGATCTTTGTCCTGATCGGCTGGTCGTTGATCAAGGCCGCTTGGCTGGAAAGCAGCACGCAGGTCATGACCTTAGGCCAAGCGATCGCTTCACTTGGCGAGGACGGAGTGATTTTCCGGCTGATCGCTCTTGGCGTTCTTCTCTTCGGCGCCTTCAGCTTGCTGCTCGCGCGCTATAGAATTATCCCTGAAGTAGACAGCGGCTCAATGCCCCTTTCGCCTTTCAGCTTGCGCAGTTGAAGCCGCGGCAGCACAGCGAACGATCGAAACGTCCGGTGCTTCCGCAGCATGAATGAAGGAGCGCGCTGCCCTGTTCTTATTTGCTCTCCGGAACGGACTACTCCGCTCCGGGTTTTTAACTCTTGTAAGTCTGATCTTGGGAGCCTGATGTGAGGAAGATAATCGCCATAGCCGCCATGTTCGCGCTGGCCGCGTGCAACAATGCCGATACGGATACTGACACCGTCGCCGCCAATACCAATGCAACCAGCGAAGCGGGCGACAACTCCGACGTGCTCGAAGGGGAAGCGCCCGGGTTCGAAGCCGTCGCGCCGGGCACGTATCAGGTCACACGAGGCGGCGAAGTCGACTATATCGAAATTCACCCTGGAATGACCTTCTCGCGCATCGCGGCAGACGGTACCGCGACGGGCGGATCGATCTTTATGAAAGATGGCCAGAGCTGCTTCCTCGTCGAAGGGGAGGAGCAAGAGAATTGCTTCTCGGACGGTCCGCGGCAGCCTGACGGAACGATCCAAACGACTTCCTCCGAGGGGAATGTATCCACCATACGGCCCGTGTCCGGCAGTCTCGAAGATCACGTCGAAGCCGCCAGCTAGTGCGCGCAAGATACTCGGGCCCCGACCAAGCGGGTTTGATGAATAAGCCGCGTCCGCGAACCAGATATCTAGTCGAGGCCGCGCATTCACTTCCCCGCAGTGTCGAGGGCGGAT
>CAYTPY010000144.1:0-4328 GCA_964439725.1 uncultured Erythrobacter sp.
GCCTCGCCACCGGCAAAGTCTCGCTCGGCAAGCTCGCCGGCGGCATCGGCCGCGCCTTGCGCCCCGCCCCGCCGCCCACCTCGCTGGCGCAGGAGATGCGCGCCGGCCTCGCCCGCTTCCCCGGCCCGGTCCGCCTGCTGCTGGCCGACCGCGACCGCACCGCGCAAGCGTTCCTCACCGCCTGGGACGCGAACGACCCCCGCATCGCCCGCTGCCCCGGCGCCAGCCACGCCTTCGCCGAACCCGAAGCCGCCGAGTGGCTGTTCACCCAGATCGCCGCCGCGCTGAGCGAACTTGCTCCTTCGCGCTAGGAAGAGGGAGCACGAGTTTCCGGCTTCCATCCAGAACGCTCCCCCGTCCTTCCCGCGAGCACGGGAGCTTAGTAAGCTCTTCGGACGGCGTACGGACTCCCGAATATCCGCGGGGGGCCGGCGCAGCGAGCCGACTGGGTCCCCGCGTTCGCGGGGATGACGAAGATGGGGTGGCCATGTCCCCAAAGGACCTCAAGGCGGACATTGAAACTTGCTGGCGAGTGACCGGCTGAGTTGCCGAAAGGCGCCCCTCGTGGTAATGATTTCTGCACCCGTCAGAATGGATGGAGGGCCCCTTGCGAAAAATCGCGATAATCGGCGTCTCAATGCTCCTCACGGCTTGTGCTACGCCCGAGCAAACGCTTACCGCTCACATCGATAGCAATCTCGATGCAATGGTCGGCCAGCCGGTCCATGTCGCGGTCGAGCGGCTTGGCCAACCGTCGAGCTCGGGACAGACAGGTTCGGACAAGATTTATAGCTGGCAGGAGGCATTCGAGAGTACGATTGCAACCATCCCGCTCTACGGTTTTACTGCAGGCTCAAAGCGTACCGAGGTCTTGAGTAATGAATGCCTTATCCAGGCGGTCGTCAGCCCCGATGGCCTGATCCGCCGCTGGCACTTCCAAGGCAACTATGCCGGTTGCCGCTCCTATGCAGAGCGTCTCGTCTCTTTGGCGCAGGTTGGAGCCGGGCCGACCGTGCGGATCGCTTCCAGGTCCCCAGACGGCGACGCCAGCGGCCGCATTGTCCGGGCCCACCCGAAGGAGGGACCCCGCATATCGTACCCAAGGCGGCATTTGCTGGAGTCCGGAAGCGCGTCCGGGGTCGAATAACCAGACGCTCGAGGCAATGAGCTTCTAACGCCAGTGACCGCTTGCCACCCCGGACCGGTCCTTTCTCTTCCTCGTCATTCCCGCGAACGCGGGAACCCAGTCGGCTCTTCCGGGCAAGCGCGACCTAGTCCGCACCTGCCGCGCACGACCAGCGAGGCCCACCCCTTACTTCACGAACAAACTCGCCAGCTCGACGTGCGTCGACCAGCGGAACTGCCCCACCGGCCGCAGCTCCGCCAGCCGGTAACCCGCCTCGGCCAAGACCTTCCCGTCCCTCGCCCAGCTCGAGGGGTTGCAGCTGACATAGACGATCCGCGCCACTTCGTTGGCCGCGATCTGCGCCACCTGGTCGCGCGCTCCGGCCCGCGGCGGATCGAGCACCACGCCGTCGAACCCGCGCAGCTCCTCGGCCCGCAGCGGGTTGCGGAACAAGTCGCGGTGCAGCGCCTCGACCGGCAGCCGCGCCCGCCCCGCCGCGGCCCGGCAGGCAAGGTGCGCATCGCGCGCGGCTTCGGCCGCCACCACCCGCGCCGGCCCCGCCAGAGCGAAAGCAAAAGTGCCGAGACCGGCGAACAAGTCGGCAATCCGGGCACTGCCCTGCAGCCATTCACGGGCCGCCGCCACCAGCGCCGCCTCGCCGTCGAGCGTCGCCTGCAGGAACGCGCCGGCCGGGTATTCCACCGCCGCGCCCGACAGCGTCACGGTCGCCGGGTCCGGCTCCCAGAACGTCTCCGGCCCATAGCCCTGGTCCAGGGTCAGCCGCGCCAGCCTTTGGTCGCGGCAGAAGTCGAGCATCGCCTCGGTCTGCGCCAGCCCCTCCAGCGTCAGCCCCTTGATCGCGCAATCGACGCCCTGATCGGTCAACGCCAGCGTGATCTCCGCGGCATAGCGATCGCGCCGTGGGGCCAGCAGGCTGCGCAGCGGCTCGACCAGCGCGAACAGTTCGGGGCGCAGCACGTGGCACTCGCGCATGTCGACCACGCGGTGCGAGCCTTGCTCGTTGAAGCCGATCAGCGGCCGGCCGCCGCCGTTGATCGCCCGCAGTACGGCGCGGCGCCGCGTGTTCGGCGGCGACAGATGCACCGGCGCCACCCGTTCCGGCACCAGCCCTTGGCCATCCGCCGCATTGACGACCCGGTCGCGCACGAAACCGGCCAGCGCTTCTTCGTCCAAATGCTGCAACTGGCACCCGCCGCAGCGGCCGAAATGGCGGCATGGCGGCACCGCATGGTGCGGGCCGAGCTCGAGCGTGCCGTCGGTCAGCACCCGGTCGCCCGGTGCGGCGAGCGGCAGGTGCCGCCCCGACGCGGTGACGCCGTCGCCCTTCGCGGCGACCCGGATGATTTCTTCAGAAGCGCTCACAAGCAGGCAGCGTAAGCGGCTGGAATATGGGAAGCAATCTGGCTGGCCAGGAACGCGGGGCCGGCCAGCCGTCCCGCCTCGCCGTGGAGCCAGACGGCATCGCAGGCGGCGCGGTACGCATCGCCCGTCGCGGCGAGGCGCGTCGCCGCGATTCCCGCCAGCACGTCGCCGCTACCGCCGACCGACAGCCAGCTCGTCGCGGACGGCGCGAACGCCACCCGCCCGTCAGGTGCGGCGATCACCGTGTCCGCCCCCTTGTAGGCCACCACCGCTCCGGTCTTGCCGGCCAGTTCCATCGCCCGCGCCACTTTGCCGCTCGCTGAAAGCCCGAAGGCCTTGGCCAGCGTCGCCATCTCGCCTTCGTGCGGTGTCAGCATCAGCGGCTTGTCGTGGCCGACTAGGTCTTCCGGCGCCACCAGCGCCAGCGCATCGGCGTCCAGCACCGTCGGCAAATCGGCGCTCAGCACGGTGCGCAGCCGCTCGCCCGCGGCCGCGTCGCGCCCCAGTCCGGGGCCGACCAGCACCGCGCCGGTGCGTTCGTCGTCCAGCAGTTCGCTCAGCGGCTCGCCCTTGAGCACGATGTCGGGCGCCACCGCCGGATGCAGCCGCTCGGTCGACAGCCGCACCGCTCCGGCGCCCGCGCGCATCGCCGCCTCGCAAGCGAGCACCGCCGCCCCGCTCATTACGCCTTCGACCACCAGCACCAGGCCGCGCGTGTACTTGTGATCGTGATAACCCGGCCGGCCGAGCTTTGGGGGGCCGAGCAGGCGCGCGGCGCCGGGCATCTCGGCCACCCCGATCGGAACCAGCCGGATCTCGCCCATCGCCGCCATCGCCGGCATCAGCGCGTGCGCCGGCTTCCAGGCGCCGAGCGCCAGTGTCAGGTCGTAAGCCGGCAACCCTTCGTTCAGCGCAGCGCCGGTGTCGCTGTCGATCCCGCTCGGGACATCGATGGCGATGCGATAAGCGTGACGCTGCGCCTCGTCCGCCAGCAAGCGCACGATCTCGGGCGCGAGCGGCCGCGCCAACCCGCTGCCGAACAGCGCATCGACCAGCATGCCGCCCTGGCCGTGGTCGGCCAAGGAACCGTCGGAACTGGCCCGCGCGGCGCGGGCTGCATCGGTCGCCGGATCGAGCGGCGCAACGATCGTGACGTCAAGGCCGCGATGCGACAGTTCACGAGCGATTACATAACCATCGCCGCCATTGTTGCCGGGGCCGCACAGCACCGTGACCGGCCGTTCGCCGGCCATTCGCCAGACCCAATCGGCCGCGCCTTTGCCGGCCCGCTCCATCAGGCTTTCCACGGTCTCGCCGCCGTCGATCAGCTCCTGCTCGGCGGCGCGCATCTGCGCGACCGTGAGAACCTGGCTATTCGCGCTCATCGGACTCGACCGTTGCCGGGAAGCGGTACCGGTCGGATCCGACCGCGACGTCGAGTCCATCCGCGCTCCGCAAAATCGTCGCGGTATCGGCCCCGTCGGCCGTGGCCAGGCCCTCGCCGTTGTCGGTGACCTCGAAGCGGCGGAAGCCGCCGTCCGGATGGCGAACCACGAGCATGACCCTTTCGCCGTCTTCGACCCGCTCGGCGGCGCACTCGCGCACGAATGCCGGCGCGCCGTTCACCGCGCACTCTATCAGCTCATCGCCTTGGCCGGCCGCGGCTGCTTCGCTCTCGCCTTGCGAGCACGCGGCCAGCGCCAGCAACAACAGCGCTGCGCTAGATGTCCGCATAGACATGGGTTTCAGCCGCCGCACCGGGGTGCGTCAGCGCGCCCTTGTAGGCGGGGCCGACGGTCTGCGCATAGCGCCACAGCGC
>CAYTPY010000145.1:0-4318 GCA_964439725.1 uncultured Erythrobacter sp.
AAATAGGCAAATCCATGGCTACAATCTCGGTTTACGGCATTCCCAACTGCGACACGGTCAAGAAGGCCCGCACCTGGTTGGACCAACACGACGTCGCTTACACTTTCCACGACTACAAGAAGGAAGGCGCCGATGCCGCCAAGCTGGCCGAGTGGAGCGAGGCGGTGGGCTGGGAGCCGCTGCTCAATCGCCGCGGCACCACGTTCCGCGCGCTGAGCGATGCTGACAAAGCGGACATCGACCACGACAAGGCGATCCGGCTGATGGAAGCGAGCCCGTCGTTGATCAAGCGGCCGGTGGTCGAGCACCCAAGCGGTCTGTTGGTCGGCTTCAATGCGGCCGAGTGGGAAGAAGCGCTCGGCTGACGATCAGCTCAGGAAGTAGTCGCTCGGCTGCAGCGGCTCGGGTGCCGGCTGGCCCAGGTGCGGCGCCAGGCTGATCTCCGCTTGGCGGCAGATCGCATCGAGCGGCAGCCCGTTGGTGGTCATGCCGAAAGGATGGCTCAGTTCTTCGGTCACTTCGGCGAGGCCGAGGAAGACATAAGCAACGATGCCGACGAAGATCGGCGCAAGCCAGCCGGCCGGCCCCAGCAAGGCCAGCGGCAGGAGCAGGCAGAACAAGTACGTCGTGCGGTAAATCAGCAGCGAATAGACGTAAGGCAGAGGCGTGGTGGCAATCCGCTCGCAGCCGGCCTGCTGCACCGCCATGCTGCCGAGCCGCTCCGCCAAGGCGCGCAGGCCGAAGCCGTCGATCGCGCCGGCGCGGTGAGCCGCCGCGATGCTGGCGGAGAGGCTGTCGAGCGCGGCATCGGGGGGATGCGGCGCATCGGCCAGAGCGCCGGCCAACTCGCGCGCTCGTTCGTCATCGGCCAGGCCGCGCAAGTTGACGCGGTGGAGATGGAGAAACGCCAGCGAATGGCGCAGCAGCGGCCGCCGCAGGGCCTCGTGGTTTACGAACAGGTCCACCTCGCGAGCGAAAGCGCGCAAGTCCGCGAGCAGCCCGCCCCACAGCTTGCGGGCTTCCCACCAGCGTTCGTAAGCAGCGTTGTTGCGGAAGCCGAGGAACAGCGACAGCGCGATGCCGAATACGGTGAAGCCAAGGCCGCCGACGTCCGGAAGCGGGGCGACGCGCTCGTCGACCCAGACCATGATCGAGGCCACGACCATCAGCAGCCCGATGCGCGGCGCCACCGCCGGGACGATCGATCCGCGTAGCGCAAAGACCAGCTCGAACGGCCGAGGAGTGTCGCGAAGGATCATCGGCGGAAAGCCTCGGCCGGAGGGTCAGATCGCGCGGGCGGTGACAATGTAGTTGAGCGACATGTCACCCGACAGGTGCAGCCCCTGGAGCGGCGAGAAGGCGATGCCGCGCGGCTCGCTCATCAGCAGGCCGGCACCGGCGAGCAGGTCGCGCAGTTCCTCGGGCGTGATGAAGTCATCCCAGTCGTGGGTGCCTTTGGGCACGGCGCCGATCGCTTCGGCCGCCCCGACCAGCCACAGCCGCGACTGGTCCGTACGGTTTGGCGTGGAGAGGACCATCAATCCGCCCGGCGCCAGATGGCGGGCGAGCTCGGCCACGAAGGCGCGCTTGTCGGCGACGTGCTCGATCACCTCGAGGCAGGTGACGAGATCGAACGAGCCCAGGCCGAGCGTGGCCAGTTCACCGTGCCGGTATTCGATCGCCAAGCCGGCACCTCGCGCGTGCAAGGCGGCCGCTTCGATATTGGCGGGCGCGGCATCGACGCCGGTCACTTCCGCCCCGAGGCGGGCCAGCGGTTCGCACAGCAAGCCGGCCCCGCAGCCCACGTCGAGCGCGCGCTTGCCGGCGAGCGGCTTGAGGCTGTCGGGATCGGTGCTCCAATGCTGGTCCACCGCTTCGCGGATAAACCCAAGCCGGATCGGGTTGAGACGGTGCAGCATGCCTGAGCTGCCCTTCGGATCCCACCAGTCCTTGGCGAGGGCCGCAAAGTGCGCCGCTTCCTCGGGACGGATGGTCGCGCCGTTGGTTACAGTTGCGACAGTTGCATCGGACATGCGCCCCCCCTAACAGCGCCGCGGAGTCGATACCAGCAGGAGCGCATTTCCTTGGCCCGCATCGTGATGAAATTCGGCGGCACTTCGATGGCCGGAACCGAGCGCATCCGCCGCGTGGCGAACATCGTGCGCAAACAGCAGGCCGCGGGCCACGAGGTGGCGGTGGTCGTATCGGCGATGGCCGGCGAAACGGACCGGCTGATCAACTTCTGCCGCGAGGCCAATCCGCTCTTCGATCCGGCCGAATACGACGTGGTCGTCGCCAGCGGCGAACAAGTGACGAGCGGGCTTCTCGCGCTGACGCTGCAGGGCATGGGCTGCAAAGCGCGCTCGTGGCTGGGCTGGCAGGTGCCGATCCATACCGCCGAAGCCCACGCCAAGGCGCGCGTGTCCAGCATCGACGCCGAAGCGATGGCCGCAGCGATGGCATCGGGCGAGATCGCGGTGCTTCCGGGCTTCCAGGGCGTGTCGGACAAGGGCCGCGTCACAACCCTGGGCCGCGGCGGATCGGACACGTCGGCCGTAGCCATCGCCGCGGCCGTCAAGGCGGACCGCTGCGACATCTATACCGACGTCGACGGCGTCTATACGACCGACCCGCGCATCGTCGCGCGCGCGCGCAAGCTCGAATACGTGACATACGAGGAGATGCTGGAGCTGGCTTCGGTCGGCGCCAAAGTGCTGCAGACTCGCTCGGTGGGGCTGGCGATGAAGGAAGGCGTGCGGGTGCAGGTGCTCTCCAGCTTCGTCGACGACGATGCCCCCCTGGCCGACGACTTGCCCGGCACGATGATCGTCTCCGACGAGGAAATGGCCAAGATTGCTAAGGATCTCAACATGGAAAGCCAGCTGGTCACCGGCATCGCCCACGACAAGAACGAGGCGCGGATCGTCCTCACCCGAGTGCCCGACCGGCCGGGCGCAGTGGCGAACATCTTCACGCCGCTGGCCGAGGCGGCCATCAACGTCGACATGATCATCCAGAACGTCGGCCGCGACAAAGGCGAGACCGACGTGACTTTCACCGTGCCGCAGGCCGACCTTGCCCGCGCGCAGGCCTTGCTGGAAGACCGCCGGGATACGATCGGCTTCAACCGCATCATCACCGACAGCCGGGTGGCGAAAATCTCCGTGGTCGGTGTGGGGATGAAGAGCCACGCGGGCGTCGCCGCGACGATGTTCCAGGCGCTGGCCGAGCGGGCGATCAACGTGCAGGCGATCTCGACCAGCGAGATCAAGGTCTCGGTGTTGATCGACGAGGACGAAACCGAACTGGCGGTGCGCGTGCTGCACACCGCTTACGGCCTCGACGCGGAAGAGCCGGCGGAGTGACGCGCCGGCGCGCCTGAGGCGCGCTTCGCTTGAACCCTTGCCCCGCCGCGGCGTTTCAGGCGCATGGCAGCGGAGTTCCTCGATTCCCGCAATCGGCGGCTCGGTCTGGCCGCGGCCATTGCAGTGCACGGCGTGTTGCTGGGCATCTTGGTGCTATTCGGCGGCCGACAAGGCCCGAGGCCGACCCCGCCTGAGCCCGGCCTCGTGGCTATCGATCTGGACGTGCCACCGCCGCCTGCCCCGCCGCCCGGACGTGCTCCGGACGACGTCGAAGAGGGATCGGCACCGCCTAGCCGCGGCGACACCGACGCGCCCGCGGCTAGCGAACCTCCCGCGCCGCTGCCCTTGCCTGCCCCGGCCGAGTTCGCCGCCGACACCGGCGCGGGCTCCGCTGCGGGCCTGGGGGCCGCGCCGGGTTCAGGCGCGGGCCTCGGCGGCGAAGGCAGCGGGCGCGGGAGCGCCGGAGGGGGTAGCGGCAGCGGCCTCGTCTCGCCCCCTGTCCGCACCGGGGGCGCGCTTACTCATGCCGACTATCGCCGCACACGCCCACCGGCGGGCGCTGCAGGCACGGTCAGGGTGGAGTTTCGGGTGCGGACGGATGGCCGCGTCGACCGCTGCGAAGTGATCCGATCCAGCGGCTTCGCGGTCTTTGACGAGGCCACCTGCCGGCTGATCGAGGAGCGGTTTCGGTTCCGGCCGGCGCATGATGCCGCGGGCCGGCCGGTCGACTGGACGATCCGCACGGAATATACCTGGAGCCCGCGGTAACGGGCGGGCGCGCCGTTGCCTCCGCTCGTCGGCGCGATCTTGCCGGGCGGTGTTACCATGGCGACGAGCGGAACCGGTGGAGGGAGACAACGTTTTGTCCGCCGGGAGGCCAATCCCAGTGTGCCTGAGGAGCGGGGAGCCGCGCCGATGGCGCTTCTTAGGAGAAGCATCGTGAACAAGGCAGT
>CAYTPY010000146.1:0-4263 GCA_964439725.1 uncultured Erythrobacter sp.
GGTTTTTCGGCGTTCATCGCCGCCATGAGCACCGCAACCGACAGCGCAATGTTGAGCACGAAGAACACGTCGAGCATCCCGGCTGGCATCGGCACGACCATCAGCGCGATGATCACGAGAATGCCGAGCGGCAGCGCCAGCGAAGGCGAGATGAAGGAGCGCAGGCCGCTCACAGGTTGAACGCCTTGAACTTGGCGTAGGCCTGGCCGACCCGTTCACCGGCAGCGCCGGCGAGCTGACCGCTTCCGCCAAAGGTCGCCTGGAGGGTTTCTGCCATCGAGGGTCGCCGTTGCGCCGTCTCGGCGGGTGTTGACGCGGAACGAGACGGTGCGGCCGAGGCGAAACTGGTCGCGGCGGGATAACCCCACGCAGGAGGCGCTCCGCCCTCCATCGCCGAGGCAACTTTGCCGCGCATCAGGTCCATGACCTCACCGACCGATCGCGAACGCCCGCCGTCGTAGAAGATCGAGCGGTTGGCGCCGGCGGCTTGCGGAAAGAGGCCAGCGGCCGATTGGCCGGGATCGCTCTGCAGCGCGGTGAGAAACGTCCGCGCTCCGCCGGCCCCGAGAAAGTGCGCCAGATATAGCTCGGAAGCATCGGGCTCGCGGCCGAGAACGCCGCGCAGTTCGCCTGCATTGTCGCGAGCGAGCTCCGCCGCCATCAGCGCCGAAGCATCGGCATTGTATCGCAGCCCCATGACGTGCGAGCGCATCGAAGGGTCTACTACCGCCCTGCCGCCGCTGCGACCGATAGCGTCGTCCGCCCACTGCAGGCCGTGGCGACTGCCATGGCGATCAAGCGTCTCCAGCCAAGTGGATGATGTGAACTGATAGAGACCGGCCGCGCTGGAAGTCCGCGCCCGCGCTTCGGGGTTCAGCGCCGACTCAATCTTGGCTTGCGCCAGCAGGTAATTGAAATCGACGCCGGTCGCGGCGGAAGCGCGGGCAATTGCCGCGCGCACATCGCTTTGCTGGACGGAACTGACTTCGGGCACATCTTCCCCCGGAACGAAACACTCGCTCCGGTCTGAGCAACAAGCGTGCCAGTTAGTAGCGGTGGTGCTTTAGCGGGGCATTTCCCGCAGCGCCGGTGCCGGCGTCGCATGATAGACCATGCCCCCGCCGGTCAGCGCGGAAAGCCGTGCCTGGACGTTGGCCGCCAGAAGGTTGCGAAGCTTGCGGTTGACCTCGTTCATCCGCTTCACCGCGTCGAGCAGCCCGCGGCATTCTTCGTCCAGCTCGCTGCCGCGCCCGTCGAGCGCGTTGCAGAGCTGCTGCTTGCCGTCGCTGCAGTTGACGATGCGATCGAGGTCGAGACCGGCAAGCGCCTGCCGCTCGCCTTCGAGCAGGGCAAGCATTTGCCGCAGGGCTTCGGGAAGAGATACGGCAGCGGCCATTACTTCACTCTCAGCAGGTAACCGGCCGCGATCATCGCGTCGGCGACTTGGGTCGGGATAACGGGATAGCGGCCTTCTTCGACCGCTTTGCGGATTTCTTGAACCCGGTTGGTATCGACCGGGGCCGAGTCACCTGCAGTCCGGGCCGACAGAGCGCCGGCGCCGCGGGGCTCGCCGTCTTCAAGGCGCACAGGCCGCACGGGCTCAGCGCGCACCGGTGTCGCTGCGATCGGCCGGGGAGTGACCCCGTTCGGTCCTGAGATATCGATGGGTTTCATCGTGCCGCTCCGTATTGGACAAGAGCCAGAACGGCCGCGGTAAGATGTTTTTAAGCCCCGCGTTGTTCAAAGGGGCAAGACTTGCCGGTTTACGGCAATTGCATGCCGACGAGTCCGGGCCGCAACACTTGCGCACGCAGGGGCTCGCTGCGGCGGTCCACCGGACGCACGCGGATCCAATCGCCGACCGCACCGCCCTCCATCGCCTCACCCTGGCGGGTCAGCGTAAAGCCGGAGCCGCGCACGGCAATCGAGACGACTTCACCGCGCACGACGGCAGCGGCAGCATTGTTGGTCGCCGCGGCCGTTTGGCCGGCAGCGGCTCCAGACGTGAGTGGCACGAAGACGCGCCATCCGTCCGCTTCGGGACAACGCACGAGCACGGTGTCGCGCGTGCGGCCATACCATTCGAGGTCGAAGGGCGCCGAGCACTGCGCGAGGCGCAGACGCCGGTCTATCGGCGAGCGCGCCCCGCCCGGAGTGCCGATCGACGCGCCGGTGAACTGGGCAACGGCCTGGTCGATGGACGCGGGGTCGGCAAAACCGGCCGCGACGAGCGGCGTAGAAGCCATGAGCGCGGCAGCGGCAACGGCGATTTTCGCGTGCATCGAACGGGTCCTTATCTTGCGGTCAATCCTGCGGACCTTCCTGCAAGCTTCGTGCCACAAGCTCGGGCGGACGATCGAACGCGAGCAGCGCGAGCGTCTCGTTACCCTCCCCTTGTTCTAGGATAATACGCGCGGCCTGCCCCGCCGGCCCTGCCTGATCGACCAGCGAGAGCGCTTGGCGAGCTGCGAGATCCGCCTCGCCAGGTTTATAACGGGCAATGACCGTGAGATGCTGACGCTCGTCAGGTGCCTGTTCGGCAAGCCATTCCCCGATCGGCGGAGACTCCGCGCTGACGCGGTAGATCGCCGACGCTTCGCCCTGCTCGGACGGACGAGGCGGGGACGTCTCGGTGGCAGGTGCGTTGAGCCCCGCTACGCTGACGATGAAAAGGATCAGCGCGAGGTCGGCCAGCGTCGTCTGCCATCCCCCAGCGAGGCGCGGGATCATGCGGCGTTCCTCACCGAGTCCGCCTGGCGGCGGCACGAGGTCTCGATAGCGGCGGAAAGCCAGCCGATAATCTCCTCGCGCGCGCGATCTTCCGCTTCGGCGCGGCGCGCGGCGATGGCAGCGAGCGGCGCGAAGACGAAGTTGGCGGCCACGAGACCATAGAGCGTGGTCGCCACAGCCATCCCGATGGCGCGCGCGTAGTCACCCTGCTCCGCGACGGCGGTGGACAGCCCAGCCAGCGAAATCAGCGTTCCGGCCAGCCCAAGCACCGGTGCAAGTTCTGCCGAGCTGCTGAGAAACGCGGTCGCACGGCGTGCAGCGTCCATGCGGCGCGCGCGATGCTCGGCATGACTTTCATGCAGCGCGCGGATCGAGCGAGTGCGGATCAAGGCGTCGGTCATCTCGTCGAACTCGCCGTCGCCGAAGTGATGCGGCTCAGCGCGGAGCAAGCCGTCCGTTTCGATCTCCTGGATCTGCACGGCCAGTTCCGAGCGGACGCTCGTCGCATCGAAGCGGCGCGTGAACAACTGGCCGAGCGCGACGAGCGCCGCGCGAGTGTCCTGCCACCCGCAACGCAGTACCGCCGCCGCCAATGTCCCGAAGATCACCAGAGCTGCCGATGCCGGATCGAGCAGCGGTGTTACGGCCATTTCCTGTTCTCCTTGCCTGAAAGAACGGCAAAAAGTCTGTGATTTCAGGCCATGGCGAAACTTTGCCGCCGAACGGCAAGCGATTGCCGCCTTTCGCTGCAAGTCCCGAAAGAGCCGGCACCCACACGCATCTGGCACGCTCTTTGCTCATCACCCTGCGTAGCAATGGGAGACGGCCATGAGCCAGGGTCTTTTCGGCATTCACGGAGCGGCGCTTGAGGTGCGGGCACAGCGCCTTGGCATGCTCAGCTCCAACATCGCGAACGCCGCGACGCCGGGGTACAAGGCGCGCGACATCGATTTCGGGGCGGCGCTCCAATCACGCCTCGGTGGCATGGAAACCGAAGCGGCGGCAGGTTCCGCCGTACAGTATCGCGTGCCTGTCATGCCCAGCCTCGACGGCAACACCGTCGAGATGGCCACGGAGCAGACCGCCTTTTCCGAAACTGCAGTGCAGTATTCGGCGACGCTCGATTTCCTGCGGGGCCGCATCGAAAAAGTCACCCGCGCCTTGAGGGGCGAGTGACGATGGCGGGCCCGATGACAGTCTTCGGCCTCGCCCAGCGCGCCATGTCCGCGCAGCTGGTGCGGATGAACGCGGCCGCCTCGAACCTCGCCAACGCGGGCAGCGTGGCGGGCAGCGAAGGCGAAGCCTATCGCCCGCTGCGCCCGGTGTTCGCGGAACAGCTCGACCGCGCCAGCGGCCTCAGCTCGGTGCGCGTTGACGGTGTCTATCGTGCCGACGTGGCGCCGACCCAAGTTCACGATCCGGACCACCCGCTCGCCGACGAGAACGGCGACGTCTGGACCGCCCCGGTCGATGAGAACGCGGAGATGGTCGAGATGCTCGAAGCCTCGCGCCAGTACCGCAACGTGGTGGAGG
>CAYTPY010000147.1:0-4222 GCA_964439725.1 uncultured Erythrobacter sp.
TGGACCGGGCTCTGCTTCTCGATCCAGTCGATCACCTTGCGCAGGTGCGTCTCGAGGTAGCCGGCCGAGTTCACGCTCAGCGTGCTGTCATCCACCGGCGCGCCGTCGCTGATCACCATCAGGATGCGGCGATCCTCGGGCCGGCCTAGCAGGCGGTTGTGCGCCCAGAGCAGCGCTTCGCCGTCGATGTTTTCCTTGAGCAGCCCCTCGCGCATCATCAGGCCGAGGCTCTTGCGGGCGCGGCGATAAGGCTCGTCGGCCTTCTTGTAGACGATATGGCGCAGGTCGTTGAGACGCCCGGGCATTGCCGGCTTGCCGTTCGCCAGCCACTTCTCGCGGCTCTGCCCACCCTTCCAGGCGCGGGTCGTGAAGCCGAGGATCTCGACTTTCACCCCGCAGCGTTCGAGCGTGCGCGCCATGATGTCGGCACTGATCGCCGCGATCGAGATCGGCCGCCCCCGCATCGAACCCGAATTGTCGATCAGCAGCGTGACGACGGTGTCCTTGAACTCCTGGTCGCGCTCGATCTTGTAGCTCAGCGAATGGCCGGGGCTGACCACGACACGCGCCAGCCGCGCGGCGTCGAGCAGGCCTTCCTCCTGGTCGAAGTCCCAGCTGCGGTTCTGCTGCGCCATCAGCCGCCGCTGCAGCCGGTTGGCGAGCCGGGTAACCACGCCCTGCAAGCCGGTGAGCTGGCTATCGAGGTAGGCGCGCAGCCGATCGAGTTCCTCGAAGTCGCACAGCTCGGTCGCTTCGACGACTTCGTCAAATTCCTCGGTGAAGACCTTGTAATCGAAAGTTTCCGGAAGGTCGGTCCACGGGCGGTTCGGGCGAACCGGCATCGTGCCTTCCTCACCTTCGTCGCCGACGTCGCCTTCCGACATCTCGGTCTCGGACTCGACTTCTTGCTCGCTCTCGTCGTCGCCCTCGCCTTCGCCGCTGTCGCCGGCGACTTGTTCCTGGCGAAGCTCCTGGCTTTCCTCTTCGGACTGATCTTCGGAGTCTTGCTCGTCCTGGCCGGAATCCTCGTCGCCGTTCTCGTCGTCGCCGGACTCGTCGATCGGCTCGGCTTCGACGAGCTGGAGGTGACGCAACATGTCGATGGCCAGCGACTGAAACGCCTTCTGATCGTCGAGCGTGAGCGCCAGGCGCTCGAAATCGTCGCCGGTGCGGCTCTCGATGTGCTCGCGCATCATCTCCACCCCGGCGCGCGCCGCTTCCGGAATGGGCTGGCCGGTGAGCTGCTCGCGCAACATCAGGGCCAGCGCCGTCTGCACCGGCACCTCGTCCGAACCCGTCGCGCGCACGATCGGATCGCTGCTCGTCCGCAGCTCGGTCATGGCCGCGAGATTGTCGCGCATCCCGGCGTAGTTGTTCTCGCCCAGCGCCTCGTACCGCACGCGCTCCACCGCATCGTAAGCCGCGCGGGCGCCCGGCTCGGCCGGCATGTTGCGGCGGTGCAGGCTTTCGTCATGGTGGCGCAGCTTGAGCGCGAAGCTGTCGGCAAAGCCCCTCGCCTCCCGCGCCTGGTCGGCCGGCAGGGAGCGGCCGGGCATCGGCACCCGCAGCGATTTGCCTTGAACCGCCGGCACGTCCGAGGTCCAGCTCACTTCGGCTTCGGCGTCGTGGCCTATCGCGCGGGCCGCGCCGGTCAGGGCTTGCTTGAAACGGTCTAAGGGAGATTCGTCGGCCATCGCGCGGGCCTGCTAGCAGGAAAGCGGAGCCGGGCGAAGCGCCCTACAGCGCAGCATTGGCTCCGAACACGCCGATCAGCACCGGATCGCGGGTGGCGCCCGGATCGGCGCGGATCGCCGCCTCTTCGCGTGCGATCTCGCCCCAGATAACGTCGTCCACTTGCGCGGCGAAGTTGCGTGCCAGGCCCGAGACGTCGACGCCGGTGAGGCCGGAGAGCAGCTGCCCCATCAGCGGGTCCTCGGCGATGCGGATGGCCTCGCCGATCTCCGGCAGCATCGCCAGGATCAGCCGCTCGCCCATTTCCTGGCGCAGGAAAGTCGTCGCGGCCGTCGGGCCGCCGCGGATCAGGGCGACGGTGTTGGCGAACCCGATCGTGCGGACGGTGTCGGCCACGATCGGCGCCGCCCGGTACGAGGCGTCGACCGCAATGTCCGCGACGACGCCCTCGAGCCGGTCCTTGAACAAGGCGGAGGTCAGAATATTGGTCAACACGTTGCCCCGCGTGCCGAGGAACCGTTGCAGGCCCACCTGCTGGACCTGCTGATCCCAGTAGCCCCCGGGCGCGGTGAGGCGCAGGAACGCGTTCTCGGTCGAAAGCACAAGCAGCCGCCGGACCGCTTCGGTGAAGCTCATCTGGCCGGTGGTCGCGCATCCGGGCAGCGCCAGCACCGCTACGGCGGCCAGCGATCCGGCGATGAAACGGCGGCGGGGCAGAACCGAGGCGACATCCATCGTATTGAACCTTTCCACGAGCGGCGCTTGCCGCGCCTGCGTTTGCCCGCCCATATGGAGCGGCTCTGATGAACCGCGTCCGACTTCTCCACTTCAATGCCGCGCTCGGCCCGCTCGACTACCGCGTTCCGGAAGGGATGGAGGTGGGGCCCGGCTCGGTCGTCGTCGCGCCGCTGGGGCCGCGGCAGATCGTCGGAATAGTCTGGGAAGCGGAACGGCTGCCCACCGAGCCGGTTCCGGACGCCAAGCTCCGCCCGCTGATGGCGGTGCTTCCGGTGCCCGCTCTCAAGCCCGAGTTGCGGCGGCTGATCGAATGGACGGCCGACTACTACTGCGCGTCGCCCGCTTCGGTGGCGCGCATGGTGCTGTCGAGCGGCGGGGCCTTGCGCGGCCCTTCGACGATCACCGAATACCGGCTCAGCGGGGGAATGCCGGAACGGATGACGCCGCAACGTCAGGCCGCGATCGAAGCGCTCGAAGGTGAGCAAGCGACGATCCGCGAGCTGGCGGGGATCGCCGGCGTCAGCGAGGGAGTCCTGCGCGGCCTTGTGAATCAAGGCGTGCTGGAGCCGGTCATGGTCGACTGCGACAGGCCCTATCCGCCTGCGCGCGCCGACCACGCTGTTCCGACGCTATCGAGCGTTCAGTCGGACGTTACTAAGCGCTTCATTGACATGGTCGGTGCAGACGAATTCGCCCCGTTCCTGCTCGACGGGGTGACCGGTTCGGGCAAGACCGAAGTCTATTTCGAAGCTATCGCGCAATGCCTCAGGAATGGCGCGCAAACACTTGTTCTACTTCCGGAAATTGCGCTGACCGAGGCCTTCCTGCGCCGCTTCGAGGATCGCTTCGGCGCCCCTCCGATCGTCTGGCACTCCTCGCTCAAGTCGACTGAGCGGCGCCGCGCCTGGCGCGCCATCGCCAGCGGCGAAGCGCAAGTCGTGGTCGGCGCGCGCTCGGCACTTTTCCTGCCTTATCAACGGCTTGGACTGATCGTCGTCGACGAAGCCCACGAAGTCAGCTTCAAGCAGGACGACGGCGTCCGCTACAACGCCCGCGACGTCGCCGTCATGCGCGCCCGCTTCGAAAAGATCCCTGTCATCCTGGCCAGCGCCACCCCCGCGCTCGAGAGCCTGCAGATGGCCGAGACCGGGATTTACGAGAAGCTGGTGCTTCCCGCGCGCTTCGGCGGCGCCGAGTTGCCGGCGATCGATACGATCAACCTCACCGAGGAGAAGCCGGAGCGCGGCCGCTGGCTGGCCCCGCGGCTGGTGGCGGCGATGGAAGAGCGGCTCGCACGCGGTGAGCAATCGCTGCTGTTCCTCAACCGGCGCGGTTACGCTCCGCTGACGCTGTGCCGGCATTGCGGCTTCCGCTTCCAGTGCCCGAATTGCAGCGCCTGGCTGGTCGAGCACCGGCTGAGCCGCCGCCTCGCCTGCCACCACTGCGGCCACGAGACCCCGCCGCCTGAGACCTGCCCCGAATGCGGGGAGCCGGAATGCCTGGTCGCGTGCGGCCCGGGCGTCGAACGCATTGCCGACGAAGTCGCCGAGCTGCTGCCCGAGGCGCGCCTGGCCGTGGCTACCTCCGACACGCTCAACTCGCCCGAGAAGGCTGCCGAATTCATCGCGCGGGCTGAAGCCGGCGCAATCGACGTGATCGTCGGCACCCAACTCGTCACCAAGGGGTTCCATTTCCCCGAGCTGACGCTGGTCGGCGTGGTCGATGCAGACCTCGGCCTCGAAGGCGGTGACTTGCGCGCGGCGGAGCGGACCTACCAGCAAGTCGCTCAGGT
>CAYTPY010000148.1:0-4220 GCA_964439725.1 uncultured Erythrobacter sp.
TGGGAAGCTTCTGCTCTACCATTGAGCTACACCCGCGAGAATGGCTGAACTCCGCCATCTATCGTGCCGAGGCCGGTCCGTTTGACACCGCCGTTTTGCGCCCCGCTCGATCCCGGCGCCGATTGCCACGGCGGTGGCCCTTCGGTCAACACAGAGCTTTCGAATTGGCAATCTCGCGCGGCCATCCGCTCCTTGGGGCCGTCAGCGGTTCGGCCGCGTCCGCGGCCCGCTTCGTTGACAATATCTGTTGGCCGCGGGCACCAGTGGTGGCTATTGGACTCAGCGAAAGCTGCGCTCTATGCGCGGCGAATCTTCATGCGCGCTTGCCGCGCTCAACGACTCTTACGAAGGGAGCCACTCGAATGCCGCTGGTGAACATGAAGCCGCTGCTTCGCGACGCGATGGACAACGGCTACGCGGTCGCCGCTTTCAACCTGGTCGACTACGGAACCACCAAGGCGATGGTACAGGCGGCCGAGGAGTTGAACGCCCCGGTGATCTGCCAGACCAGCACCAAGACGATCCAGTACTGGAGCCACAAGGAGATCGTTTCCTGGGTCCGGACCGTGGCGGAGGATTCGCCGGTGCCCGTGGTGCTCCATCTCGACCACTGCAAGGACATCGAAATGATCGAAGAGTGCGCGAAGGCGGGCTGGACCTCGATCATGATCGACGCTTCCGAATTCCCGTTCGAGAAGAACCTGGAAATGTCGCTGCGGGTGCGCGAGATCGCCGAGAAGTACGGCGTCGGCATGGAAGCCGAGCTGGGCCAGATCATGGGCGTCGAGGACGACATGGTCGTGGCCGAAGAGGACTCGGTGCTGACCGATCCGGACGATGCGAAGAAGTTCTGCGACGCGCTGGACCTCAGCGCTTTCGCTTGTGCGGTCGGCACCGCGCACGGCTTCTACAAGGGCGAGCCGGTGGTTGACTTCGACCGCATCCAGCGGATCAACGAGCTGACCCGCACGCCGATGGCGCTCCACGGCGGCACCGGGCTGTCCGACGAGACTTTCGCCAAGGCGATCGCCCGCGGCAGCGCCAAGATCAACATCTCGACCAACCTGAAGCACGTCTTCGTCGAAAGCTTCGTCAAGTATCACGAAGCCAAGCCGAACGATTACGAGCCGCTGCGCCTGATCGACGCCCAGTACCAGGCGTGCAAGGCGATGTTTGCCGACTTCATCGAGAAGTTCGGCGGCAAGGACCGTGCCCAGCCCTATCTCGCCAAGGCGGCGTGAGGGGCGAAGCAGACATGATCAAAGCGCTGATTTTCGATTGCGACGGCGTTCTCGTCGACACCGAACGTGACGCTCACCGCGTCGGCTTCAACAAGGCGTTCAAGGAAATGGGCATCGACGCCGAGTGGGACGTCGATCTCTATGGCAAGCTGCTGCTGGTTGCCGGCGGCAAGGAGCGGATGCGCGCCTATTTCGACGAATACGGCTGGCCCGAAGGCGCCGACACCGACGCGCGGAAGGACGAGCTGATCGTCAATCTGCACAAGACCAAGACCGAGATCACCGCGGGTCTGGTCTCGGACTTGCCGGTGCGCCCGGGCATCCTGCGGATCATCGACGAGGCGATCGCGGCCGGCGTGAAGCTGGGCGTGTGCACCACGTCGAACCCCAAGTTCATCGATGCGGTGCTCGACTTGTTCGGGCAGGATCGGAAGGCCAAGTTCGATTTCGTCCACGCCGGCGATGTCGTCGCCAAGAAGAAGCCGGCGCCCGACATCTACCTGCTGGCGCTCGAGACGCTCGGCTTGCCACCGCAGGAATGCATGGTGATCGAGGATAGCCGCAACGGCCTGCTCGCCGCGCGCGGCGCCGGTCTGCCGACGCTGATCACCACCAGCACTTACACGGTGGACGAGGATTTCACCGGCGCGGTCAAGGTCGTGCCGGAGCTGGGCGACGAGCCCAATGTCAACGTCACGCTCGCCGATCTGGGCGAGCTGGCCGCCGCGACGGCGGCCTGAGGGAGGAACCAATGGCTGATATTACCCAGGAGCAGATCGAGCGCGCGATCAAGACGACGTGCGCCACCGTGCTCAAGAACGAACACTACTTCTCGGACCTCGACGGCCTCGCCGGCGACGGCGACTTCGGCACCTCGCTGGCGACCGGTTTCCGGATCATCGACAAGGAATGGGACGAGATTCCGAAGACCGACATCGGCGCGATGCTGCTGAAGATCTCGATGCTGGTGTCCAAGCACGTGGGCGGCAGCTCGGGCCCGATCTGGGGCACCGGCTTCATGAAGGCGGCGATGCTGACCAAGGGCAAGACCTCGATCACGCTGCAGGACCTGGCCGACATGCTCGGTTCGGCGATCGAGGGCATCCAGGCCCGCGGCGGCGCCAAGCTGGGCGACAAGACCCTGCTCGACGCGCTGATCCCGGTGCACGAGAAGCTGAAGGAGCATGCGGCGAGCGGCGGCGAGCTCGGCACTGCGCTGTGCGATGCCGCCGACGCAGCCGAGAGGGCGGTCGACGACACGCGCAACCTGGTTGCTCATCGCGGCCGCGCCAGCCAGGTTGGCGAGCGCAGCGCGAACACGCCCGATCCGGGCATCGTCGCCATCGCCACCATTCTGCACGACTGGTGCAAGAACTTCGGCGTCGCACGCACCGCGAGCGTGGCCGAAGTCGCCAAAGCCACTGCCTGATTTCACTTCGACGGAGAGGACCGACCCTATGAAGAAGTTCGTCAACGATCCCGCAAATTTCGTACCCGAGTTCATGAAGGGCATTGCCCTCGCCAACCCCGACCTGCTCGACTTCAACGCCGAGTTCCAGATGATCACCCGCAAGGGCGGCGCCCAGAACGGCAAAGTCTCGATCGTCCAGGGTTCGGGCTCGGGCCACGAGCCCGCGCACGTGATGGCGGTTGGCCCGGGCATGCTGACTGGCGCCTGCCAGGGCGCGGTGTTCGCCGCGCCGCCGGTCGACGCCTGCTACGAAACGATCAAAGCCTGCGCTTCGGACGCCGGCGTGCTGGTCCTGGTCAACAACTACCAGGGCGACCGCATGGCTTGGGACATGGCCACCGAGATGGCCACGGCTGAGGGCATCAATGCCCGCCAGTTCTGGATCAACGACGACGTCGCGGTCGAGGACAGCCTCTACACCGTCGGCCGCCGCGGCGTGGCCGGCAACTTCTTCGTCATCAAGGCCTGCGGCGCCGCCGCCGAGCAGGGCAAGAGCCTCGATGAAGTCGAAGCGATCGCCAAGAAGGTCAACGACAACGTCCGCACGATGGGCGTGGCGCTGACCAGCTGCATTCCGCCGGCGAAGGGCACCCCGATCTTCGAGATCGGCGACGACGAGATGGAAGTCGGCGTGGGCATCCACGGCGAACCCGGTCGCCGCCGCGAGAAGATCCACCCCGCCGACCAGATCACCGAAGAGCTGTTCGAAGCCGTCGCTTCGGACATTCCGTTCAACTCGGGCGACCGCGTCGCGATCATGGTCAACGGCCTGGGCGGCACGCCGATCAGCGAACTCTACGTGATCTACGCCAAGGCGCACGAGCTGGCCGAGAAGGCCGGGTTCACCGTCGTTCGCAACTACGTCGGCGAATACTGCACCTCGCTGGAGATGGCCGGCGCCTCGCTGACCATCCTGCGCCTCGACGACGAGCTCGAAGCCCTGCTCGACGCTCCGGCCGAGACCGCTTACCGCATTCTCTGAGCCAGGCTCAGACCGCGTGACGAAGCGCCCGGTTCCCCAAGGGGCCGGGCGTTTCTTTTTGGAGACGGAGTCGGGTTGCGGCATCACGATCAGGACCTCCGAAAAATGGTCACTACCTGGGGCCTGCCCCTGCGGACGGCCGGGCGGGCGCCATCCTTAGGGACAAGATAGGGGCGCGGGCGGCCCTCATTCGCTTTGTCGTGCAACCAAGCGGGCGGAGTTTATAACCTATTCGGTTATCTTAGTCAAGCCTGAAGAAACGAAGAGGCTGTTGCGCGAAACGCAACAGGTGTGTCATTCTTCGCAATTGCGTTATGTTGTGCGGTGCACCATCTCGGCTGCGGATCGCCACGGGGCGAATTGATGCAGGGGAAATACTATGCGCACTCTCACCACCGCCTTCTTCTCGGTAGTCGCCGCCATCTCGACCAGCGGTATGCTGTTCACGACCGTCCTGATCTAGCAGGCCGACGCCCGATAGAGGCCGAAACGCCCGGTTCCAGCGGAGCCGGGCGTTTTCTTTTGC
>CAYTPY010000149.1:0-4198 GCA_964439725.1 uncultured Erythrobacter sp.
GTGCTCGACATCCCGGGGCAGGAGATCATCACCCGCGACAACGCGATGGTGGGGGTCGACGCCGTGGTCTTCTTTCAGGTGCTCGACGCCGGCAAGGCCGCGTACGAGGTGCACAACCTCTACGGCGCGATCATGGCGATCACCACGACCAATTTGCGCACCGTGATGGGCTCGATGGACCTGGACGAAACGCTGTCGAAGCGGGACGAGATCAATGCGCGCCTGCTCGGCGTTGTCGATCACGCCACGAGCCCTTGGGGAGTCAAGATCACTCGCGTCGAGATCAAGGACATCCGCCCGCCGATCGACATCTCCGAGGCGATGGCGCGGCAGATGAAGGCGGAACGCCTGAAGCGCGCCGAGATCCTCGAGGCCGAAGGCGAACGCGCCAGCCGCATCCTTCGCGCCGAAGGTGAGAAGCAGTCGGCCATCCTCTCCGCCGAAGGCAAACGGGAGGCCGCCTTCCGCGAAGCCGAAGCACGTGAGCGTGAAGCCGAGGCCGAAGCCCGCGCAACGCAGATGGTGTCGGACGCGATCGCACAGAGCGGTAACCAGGCAATCAATTACTTTATCGCGCAGGAATACACGAAGGCGGTTGGCAAGTTCGCGACAAGTCCGAACGCGAAGACCATCCTGTTCCCGGTCGAAGCGACGCAGCTGATCGGCTCGCTTGGCGGTATCGGCGAACTGCTCCGCGAAGCGGTGGCGCCAGGTTCAGGAGCCGCGCCTCCCGGAGGTACCCCACTCAACCTCGGGCGTGACAGCGCGCGAAGCGCGGTTCCGCGGACCGCCGCTCGCGACACCAAGGGCTAGGGGCAATGGACTGGCTCAACGGCTTCGATGCGCACTGGATCTGGCTGACGCTGGGTCTAGTGTTGGCCGGTCTCGAGCTGTTGCTGCCGGGCGTCTACCTGATCTGGCTGGCGCTCGCCGCGATCATCACCGGCGTGCTCACGCTCGTGCTGGACCTGTCTGTTCCGGTCCAGGTGATCGACTTCGTCTTCCTCTCTTTGATCATCGCATTTTCTGCCAAGCGTTTCCTGCGCGACAGGCCGATCATCAGCGCCGATCCGTTGTTGAACCGGCGCGGCGCCCGCTTAGTAGGAGAGACCGCCATCGTGGTGCAGGCGATCGAGCACGGCAGCGGACGCGTGAAGCTGGGCGATAGCGAATGGATTGCGCGCGGTCCGAACATCGATGCCGGTCAGCGGGTGCGGGTGAGCGGCAGTGAAGGCGCGGTCCTGCTGGTCGAGCCGCTAAACCTGCTCAGCGACGGGCAGCAACCCGCGAACTAAGCGGCGCTCGGATGCCCGACGGCGAGGTGGAGGGGGATTCCGTCGCGTTCGCCATCAAGGACGTCCGCAGCCTGGCCATCGGAGATGTGATGGTGGCAATCTTCCTCACGGCCTTGTGGGGCGCACCCGCCTTCTTGTGACGCGCCTGCCGGCCAGACCGGTCCTCGCCCGCAGTCAGGCCAGTTCGTGCTTGTCCCCGAAGCGCCCTGACTTGCGGTACCGCGTCATCCACCGGTCGAGGAAGAGCCCGACCGGGTGCGGATTGACGTCGAGCTCATCGCATCCGGGGAGCGTCGCAGAGGCGACGCTGCCTTGCTTGAGCAGCTTCCATTGGTCGGAGCTCATCGGTGTGCCCGGCAGTGCGGCGAACAGGCCGCTCAGACCGTCGGGCATCAGCAGGAAGCGGCGATCGCGCGCTTGGGCGGCGGCGATACGGCGATGGAGTTCCTCCACGGTCAGGACCTCGGGACCAGCCAGTTCGAACGTCTTGCCGCCGTGATGAGCTGGGACCGCCAGAGCCTCGGCCATAGCGCGCGCCGCATCGTCGACGAAGATCGGCTGCAACCGCGCGTGGGGACCGAATATCGGCACCACCGGCAGCGCCGCGATCAGCTTGGCGAACAAGTTCACGAAGCGGTCGTCGTCGCCGAACATGACCGACGGACGCACGATCGTGGCGGTGGGGAATGCGGCGCGGACATGATCCTCGCCTTCGCCTTTGGTGCTCGCATAGCCGCTGTCCGAAGCGGCATCGGCACCGATGGCCGAGACATAGACGAAAGCTCCCGCCCCGGATCGCGCTGCGGCTTCGGCGGCGATGCGGGCGCCGTCGGCCTGGAGTGCGCGCTGGTTTGAGCCGAACGTGCCGACCAGATAGACGACCGCGTCGGCCCCGACCAGGGCGGCCTCGATACTGCGCGGATGAGTCACATCGCCGCGCATGAACTGGATCTGCCCCAGATTCGCGAGCGGCCGAAGCCGGTGCGCCTTCTCCGGATGGCGATCCACGACTCTGACGCGCGCGTCGCGGCTCAGCAGTTCTTCGGCCAGATGGGAGCCTACGAAGCCGGCTCCGCCAATGAGCACGACGAGCTTGTCTTCGAGCGGTGCGCGATGAGCCATGTCACTTTCCCAATCCAGCGTGCGCCTGACCGGTTCCGGTCCGGCCGCAATCCTGATGAGCGCGCCCATGCCGTATGCAGCGAGAGGCCGCAAGCTGCTCCGGAACGGTGCAGGCGGCTGTGGGCAGAGGTCCGGCGATGCCCTCTACAACTGCGACACCGTCGCTGCCGCGACCCCGGCGCAGAGTACTACGAAGCCGGTGCCCCACAGCAGTACGTCGAACAGGCGGCCCCTCAGCGTCGAAGCCTCGACGATCTCGACCTGGTCTTCCTCCGCGACCACGGCGCTTGTCATTCCCGCTCCGAAAGCCGGCTCAAGCCGCGGCAGGCTGACCTGCGAGGTCAGCGCCAGCTTCTCGGTGGCTATGGCGAGGCGCTGATCGGCCAGGTCGCTCTCGAGCCGCGCTGGCTCGGGCTCCTCCCAACCGCCTCCCAAGGCGAGGCGCTCGAGCTGCTTATCAATAGTGACCAACCGGTCGATCTGCTCGAGAGCGCGGCGCCGGTTGCCCGACAGCACCGCCAGTTGCAGCCGCGCCTGGGCAAGCCCACTCGCCCGAACGAACAACAGGTCGAGCCGGGGTGGAGCCGAGCCGGCATGCAGACCCAAGTCACCGTCGGTGACGGCCGGTTGTGCGACCATTCAAGACCTCCCATCACCTCTGTGCGGGCCGTGTAACCACGGCCGCGGGAGCGAAGGAACAGCGATCCGACCAGCCGGCACGCCGGCACGGCGGGCGGATGGACAAGCCGCGCCCCCGAAGGGATCAGGCGATCAGAACAGGATCGTCAGCAGCAGCGCGGAATCCTCCAGTCCTTCCACGCCATGTTCCGCAGCCCGATCGAGATAAAGCCAGTCGCCGGCCTGAAGGATGGCTGTCCCCTCGGCGAGCGACAGGCCGATCCGTCCCTTGAGGCAATGGAAAGTCGCCTGCCCCTCGACATGGTGGGCCGGTATCGTGGCCCCGGCCGGAACGACAAGGTGGATGGCCTGGAACTGATCGGTCTTGACGATGGCGGTAGAGCGCTCCGCCCCGTCGAGCAGGGGCAGGTTCACGATCTCGCCTGGGCCGGCATGAGCAATAGCCATCAGTTAGTCTCCGGTTGAATGTCATGCGCAGGATTGCCGATCCATGCCGGCGGGTCGCTGGCCGGGAACGACTGTGCAGAGGCTTCGTCCACTTCGTCCCACTCCTCGGGACGGTTCACCCGCATCATGCTGGAAGCGCGCTCGCCGACCGCCCGCAGAAGCTCCGCGTGCATTCCGGACATTCCTCCTTCGATCTCGTCCTCGATGCTGGTGGCGCAACCGCAAAAGGTTGCGTGGACCGCGTGAGCGACGTGGTGTTCGAGCGGAGTGCCGGGGCGTTCGCGTGCGAGCTGCCCCGCCATCCGCGCCGCGGCCGCTATCGCACTCGGTGTGATGGGATCGTCGTACTCGTGGGGCATTGATCTGGGCTCCTCCCATCGCGTCGCGCCTCAGCGAAGCAGCTTCACGCGCGCCCGAGAGCTCAATGGAACTCTAGAGCGCCGGTTCCGCGGGTGCTAAAGCAGGCTTGCCGACGTCCGCGCCTAGACCGCGACTCAATCGGGAGTGTTCGCGATCGCCTGGAAGTAAGCAAGGGTGTCGGGCACTAACCAATCGGGCTCGACTGGCGGGAAGTAGCTGAGCTTGACGATGACCGTGCGGCTTTGCGGATGGACATAGATGAATTGTCCGCCCAGGCCGACCGCGGCGTAGGCGCCAGGCTCATTGTCGACCTGCCAGGTTTGCAGGCCATAGCC
>CAYTPY010000150.1:0-2162 GCA_964439725.1 uncultured Erythrobacter sp.
TCGAATCCCGCGCGACGTTGAGCACGGCCAGCGGCGTGCAGTTGAAGGCGTTGTGCTGCGCCGTCCCGACATGGCCGATCGCCCGCACGTTCTCGCTCATCGGCTTGTCGTGCCAGCCATTGCCCCCGAGAATGAAGCTGCGCTCCGGCAAGGCAGCGGCCGGGCGGAGGAAGAACTCTTCGACCCGAGCCTCCCGGTCGGGCAGCCGGTTGGCTAGGAACGCGAGATCACACGCGAAGGCCGGATCGGGATCGACCGGGTGATGGGTCTGCGGATCGAGTGCGTTGTAAATCGGAATGCATTCGCGTGCGCCAAGGCGGCCGTACGCGTCGATCACCGGCGGGCCGCCGCCGTAAGTCAGCACCAGGTCGAGGTTCGGCAAGGCGCGCCGCACCGGGTGGCTGTAGTCGTCGCGCATCTCCGAAAGCGTGGCCGCGGCATCGACGTCCCAGAACACGGTCAGCGCGTCAGGCCGGGCTTCGCGCTGAATGCCTTCGATCAATTCGCGATCGAACACACCGACTCCGCTCGCCTTGACGACGATGTCGGCCTTGCCCGATTCCGCCAGCACTTGGCGCAGCGCGTCCTCGGTAGCCGGATAGACCACCGAACGGGCCCACGCCGGCGGATCGATGTCGCGGTGCTGCTGCCGGTCGAAGGCGTCGGGCTCGTAGAAGGTGATCTCGTATCCCCGCTCCGCCAGAGCCCGCAGGATGCCGCGATAATAGGTCGCCGCGCCGTTCCAGTACGAGGAGAGCAGGCTGGAGCCGTAGAAGGCGATCTTGCCTGGGCTTGCCGAAGTGTTCACGCGATCTTCCTTGCCGGGGTCTCGAAGGCCGTCAGGCCGGCGACGATGTCGAGCAGTTCGTCGGCGCGATGGGCGCAGGTGTGGCGGCGGCGGATCGTCTCCAGCCCCGCGGAAACCAGCGACTGCCGCAGCGCCGGATCGTCACGCAGCCACTTGAGGTGGCGCGCCATCTCCTCGCCGCCGTAAGCGACCAGGTAGTCCTGCCCGGGCCGGAACAGCCCTTCGGCGTCCTGCCAGGGCGCCGACACCAGCGGGATGCCGCAGGCGAGCGCTTCGAACACCCGGATCGTCGGAATGCCGGGAAGGATGGTGGCGTAATAGCGTCGCGGCACATGGACGGTGGCGAGGTGCTTCGCGAAGATCTCCGGCGCGCCCGCGTTGGGAGCCCAGCCGTGATAGCCGGCTCCATGACGGCCGAGCAGTGCCAGCGCCTCGCGCGGATAGCGCACGCCGTAGATGTCGAGCGGCAGCCGCGCCTGCCGCGCCGGCGCCAGCAGGAACCGCTGCAGCTCCTCGGTCCGCTCGCCGTCGCCCCAGTTGCCGATCCACACCAGCCCCTGCCGCTCCGTCTCTTCGGACGGTGGGCGGAAGCGGCGCATGTCGGCAGCTTCGTGCCAGGTCCAGACCCGGCCACCCCAGCCCCCACCGCGATAGACTTCCGACAGCGTCTCGCCGAACGCGAGCACGCCGTCGTAGCCGCTGAGGTCGTAGGCCCGCATCTCCTCCGGAGCGCTGACCGCGCGGTGGTGGGTATCGTGGAACAGCAGCAGGAACGGCGCTCCGCGCTTGCGAAGCAGGCCAAGCCGGCCGACGAGTGCCGGCTCGTTCCATTCGTGGACGATCACCAGGTCCGCGCCGTCGACCAGCTCGGCCGGATCGGCATCGGCCGCATAAGTCGTCGAACCGAGCCGCGGGTATTTGGCGCGGTAAGGGGCCAGTCCGGCTTCGCCGTGATCGGTCAGCAGATTGGCGAGGCTCCAAGCCCCTTCCGGCTCATAGGCCGCGACTTCGTGTCCGCGCTCGATCAGCTCGTCGAGCAAGCCGCGCAGGAAGTGGGCGTTGCCATGATTCCAGCACGAAGCCAGCGAGTGAGTGAAATAGACGATCTTCATGCCGCCGCCTCCCGTCGGCCCAGACACTCTGCGTAGATCGCGCGCATACCGGCGGCCGCCGCGGCCGGAGTGAAGCGCTGGGCGCGCCGCGCGGCGGCTTCGCCGAGCGCCGCGCGCTGCTCGGGATCGCCAAGCAAAGTCCGGATCTCCGACGCAAAGCCGTCCGCGTCCTCGGCATCGACGAAGCGCGCGGCGCCGTCCCACAGCTCACGGAAAGTGGGGATGTCCGACAGCACCAGCGC
>CAYTPY010000150.1:2262-4127 GCA_964439725.1 uncultured Erythrobacter sp.
TCTTGGCCGCCTGCCACCAGGTGGCGACGCAGCCGTGCGTCACCGCGACAAGCGGCATCGGAAACTGCGCTGCACCGGCCAGCGTCGGCATGTTGCAGTGGACGAGGTCCGCCCGCGTCTCGGCCGCCAAGCGGGCGATCTCCGCCGCGGCGTGCTCGACAGAGCGCGGCCCATCGCACAACCAGTCGAGTGGCAGACCCGTTTCGATCAGCGTCAGGCCCGGAATGGCTTCAGCGCGGCGACACTGCTCCGCCGAGGCGGCAGGGCCGAGCAGCGCCAGAGTAATCTGATGCCCCGCTTCGCCAAGCGCGGCGGAAACATCAGTCGCGTATTGCCAGACCCCGCCCACCGCATCCGCGGTCATCAAGATCCGCAAGCCCACGTTCGCGCTCACAGAGCCGCTGCCGGTGCAGCTTGGAGGGGCCTCGTCACGGGCTGCCGCTCCTGTTGCAGCCATTCAGCGAGCTCGCGCAGTCCTTCGCGCCATGCCTTGCGCGGAGCCAGACCCAGCGCCGTGTCGATCTCTCGGGTGTCGGCGACGAACCAGCGCTGGTCGCCCGGACGCCAGGGAGCGAAATCGATTTGGGGCTCGCGGCCGATCAGCCGGCCGATTTCCTCGATAACGGTCAGCAGGCTGACCGAGTTGTTCGGGCCGCCGCCCCAGTTGAAAGCGCGCCCGCTGACCGTATCGATCCGATCGAGCAAGGCGAGATAGGCATCGCAAGTGTCAGCCACGTCGCACACGTCGCGCACCTGGCGGCCGTTGCCGTAAATCGTGATCGGCCGCCCCTCGATCGCGCGGATCAGGAAGTGCGCGACCCAGCCCTGGTCCTCGGTCCCCATCTGCCGCTGGCCATAGATGCAGCTCATCCGCATCACCGCAGCCCGCAGGCCGAAACTGCGCGCATAGTCGAGCACGTACTGGTCGGCCGCGCCCTTGGAGCATCCGTAGGGCGTATGGAAGTCGAGCGGCTGGAGTTCGGGCACGCCGTGGCCCACGAGTTCGGCGTCCACCGGCGCATAACCCTCCGGCGTTACACCCATCTCGGTGTCCGCAAGGTCGCCATAGACCTTGTTGGTCGAGGCGAAGATCACCGGCGCGCCGGGCGCCATGGCTCGCAGCGCTTCGAGCAGGTTGAACGTGCCGAGCACGTTGATTTCCAAGTCGTCGCGCGGCGCTTCCATGCTGCTGGTGACCGCGACTTGAGCGGCGAAGTGGAACGCCGCTCCCACGCCGCGCGCTGCGCGCGCCACCTCGCTGGCGTCGCGCACATCCCCGATCACCGGCTCGATCAAATCGCCGTGGCGCGAGGTCAGCCACTCGAGATTGCGCTCGACACCCGCGCGGCTCAGCGCATCGAGCACCCGCACCCGGCGCCCCTGCGCAGCGAGCCGATCGGCAAGGTTCGAACCGATGAACCCCGCGCCGCCGGTAATCAGGACGGGACCGTTCTCGGCCCTGCTCATGCGACCAACCCTCGGGCCTCAAGCTCACCGCGCGCGGTTTCGACGCGGTCCTCGGCCGTCTGGCTGGATACCCATTCGGCCAGCTCAGCCAGCCGCTCGGTGAAGTCCTCGCGCGCCTCAAAGCCGAGCTTGTCGCGCGACAGCGTCGGATCGCAAAAGCAGTGGCGGATGTCGCCGGTTCGCGCCTTGCCGACGATCTCGGGCTCGATCGAATTGCGGCCCATCGCCCGGGCCAGCTCAGTCGCCACCTCGCGCACCGAGCGATCCCGGCCGGAACCGATGTTGAAGGTCCCACCCGCCGCTTCCGGGAGGACTAACGCATCCGCAAAGGCGCGCGCCACGTCCTTCACATGGACAAAGTCGCGGCGCTGCTCCCCGTCTTCGAAGATCAGCGGCGG
>CAYTPY010000151.1:0-1077 GCA_964439725.1 uncultured Erythrobacter sp.
GATGCCGAGCACCAGCCCGTCACCATCAAAATCGCGCTCGAACGCCACCGGATCGAGGCTGCCGTTCTCGCGCTCGGACGACTTGGCCCAGGCGACGTTGTATTCGGCAAACCAGTCGCCGACGCGGGTCTCGCCGCCGGCCGAGACCGAACGGATCTTCTGCGTTTCGAAGCGGTCCTTGTGGTCACGCTCGACGGTGAATTCCTGGTCCTCGTCGCTGAACGACAGCACGGTGCCCTCAACCGCGCTGGGGCCGTCGTTCTCGAAATCGCCAAGGTCGAAGGTCGTGCGGCGGCGATATTCCTGGTCCTCGAACTGGCTGTAGAGGCCTCGGACGTAGAGCTCGGTGGTATCGCCGACGCGGAAGTCGAAGTTCAGCGAGCCGCTGATCCGTTCACGCTCGACGTCGTAGTCGCGGTACTCGAGGGTCGCGGCGAAGGGGCCGGATCCGACATCGGTCCAGTCGTCCGCTTCGATGTTGTCGGTTTCGAACTTGCGCTTGTAGTACGATGCGCCGCCGGAGACGCCGACGTTGTCGGACAAGTGGAGGGCGAAGTCGAGACTGCCCTTGGGCGTCAGCTCGCCGGAATAGTCGTTGTAGCTGCCTTCCAGCTCCACCCCGACATGATCGCGGCGGCGATTGAAGGCGCTGGTGGTGTTGATCTCGACCGAGGCCCCGATCGTGTCGGCATCCATGTCGGGGGTCAGCGACTTCTTCACTTCGATCGATTCGATGATGTCGCTGGAGATCACGTCGAGCGCGACCGAGCGCACGTCGGATTCGGGGGACGGCAGACGCACCCCGTTGACCGAGCTCGACACGAGCTCGGGATCGAGGCCGCGCACCGAAACGAAGCGGCCTTCGCCCTGGTCGTTGAGGATGTTGACGCCCGGCAGGCGGCGCAGCGATTCCGCGACGTTCTGGTCAGGGAACTGGCCGATCGCATCGCGGGTCAGCACGTCGCTGACTACGTCGGATTCGCGCTTGCGTGAAAGAGCGCTGGCCTGGTTGGCGCCGAGGCCGTTGACGAGGATCTGCGTGGCGTTGTCGCCCCCGAGCGCGAAGTCGCCGCGCAC
>CAYTPY010000151.1:1177-4126 GCA_964439725.1 uncultured Erythrobacter sp.
TTCTAGGTTGCCTCCAATCCAAGTTGGGGGCGCCCTAGGAACGGCGCGTGACGCTTCGATGTCGTTCTTGTTGCAGGATGATGACACGGCCAAGTGTCGCCCGATTGTCACACGGGATGTCTCGAGGGTCAGCAGCTTAGCCGCGTCAGACGTTTACGGGCGCCTCACCTTGCCCTTCGGCTCCGAAGACTTCCCGGTACGCGGCGACTTCGCCGGCCGGCCCCAGAGCCTTGGCGTAGTTGTCGCTCAGCTTCACGGCGCCGTGCCCGTTCACCGTCTCGATCTTGCAGACCAGCGACGGCGCGCGCAGGGCATCGGGAACTACGGGATGGCAGCCGAGGAAATCGTTGGTGAGGTTCGTGCCCCAGCCGAACCCGAGCTGCACCCGTCCCGCGAACGCCGCGTGCAGCGCCGCAATATTAACGCCGTTTGGTTCGAAGCCGGCAATCTCCACGTCGAGCGCGTCGGAGAAGATGATCAGCTTGTTGGCGGCGATCGCTTCCGGCGAAAGGCCCATCCGGCGCCAGAAGGCGATCAGTTCCTCACCGGCTTCGAACGGATCCTTGGAGTCGGGCCGCGCCCCGGTCCAGTAGCTGACCCACTGCGGCGCGCCGTCCAGGAACTGGCTCGTGCCGAAAGTGTCGGGCAGGAAAACCAGCAGGTTGCCCTGGTATTCGTTCTGCCACTTGCGCAGCACCTCGTACTGCGATTGCCGCAGCGCCTCGGCATCCCCGGGCTCACGCTGGCGGACGAGCGCGGCGAGCACCATCGGCAGTTCGTGCGCATTGGTGCCCTTGGCTTCCATGCCGTGCTTCATCGCGAGGAACACGTTCGACGTGCCGGTAAACTCCGCGCCCAGCACTTCGGCCGCGGTCAGCACGCAGTGCTCCTGCCACAGGAAGCCGTGCCGCCGCCGGGTGCCGAAATCGGTGAGGTTGAGGCCCGCGAGATCGCGAAGCCGCTCGAGCTTGGCGTAGAGCTTCACTTTGGCGCGGGCGTAGAGGATGTCGAGCGCCGAGCGGCTCATCTGCCCGAGCACTGCACGGGCGCGCAGCTCGTTGACGATCGCCAGGGCCGGGATCTCCCACATCGTGGTTTCCCACCAGCGTCCGGCGAACCTGAGCACGATCTGCCCCTCTTCAGTGCCGAGCTCGTAATCGGGGAGCTGGAAGCTCTGCAGCGTGTGGACGTAGCCTTCCTTGAAGATCCCGCTCTGGCCGTAGAACGTCTGGCCGCGCAGATAGATGATCTCCGACGGCGTGAAGCGCAGCGACCGGGCATGATCGAGTTGCTCGCGCAGCGCGCCGAGATCGATCTCCTCGGCGAGGCGAATGGCTTTCGTGCGGTTGGTCAGCTTCCACGTGACCTGGACGTTCGGGTATTCCTCCCAGATGAGCTGCTGCATCAGCAGCTTGTAGAAGTCGGTATCGAGCAGCGAGCGGACGATCGGATCGAACGGGAAGCTGTGGTTCCAGGCGCGGGTGGCGAAATCCATCTATGTCCTTTCCGCGCACCCGCCGGGCGCGGCTAAAGTTCCGGCAGGTCCTGCTCGGCGTAGCCCCAGCCCGCCAAGCTCTTGCTAGCGGCGCGGTCGATCAGGCGCTTGGCATCGCTGATCGAGAACGGATGGGCGTTCTTGAAGGTCTTGAGCTCGCCCCAAGCGATCGGAACCGCCACAGGGGCGCCAGGGCGGGCGCGGGCGGCATAGGGCAGGATAGCCGTGCTGCCGCGCTGGTTGCGCAAGTAGTCGAGGAAGATGCGCCCCTTGCGCTTGGCCTTGCTCATGTTGGCGGTGAAGCGATCGGGCTCGGCCATCGCCAGCGCCTCCGAAAAGCGCTTGGAGAAATCCTTGTGCGTGTCCCAATCGTGCCCAGGGTTGAGCGGCACCACGACGTGGACGCCCTTGCCGCCGGAGAGCATCGCAAAGCTGGTGAGGCCGATGTCGGCCAGGCGATCGTGGATGTCCTTGGCCGCGCGTTTGACGTCCTCGAAATCGAGCCCTTCGTCGGGGTCCAGGTCGAAGACCATCCGCTCGGGTTTCTCGACGTCGGGCGCGCGGCTGCCCCAGCCGTGCAGCTCGATCGTACCCATCTGCACCAGCGCCAGGATTCCGGCCGCCTCCTCGATGTAGAGGTAGTCTTCCGCTTGCCCGTTCTTTTCGACGATCGGCACGTGGTGGACGTGCGGCCCGAAGCTGCCGGAATCGTGCTTCTGATAGAAGCACTTCTTGCCGCGGCCCTGCGGACAGCGAACCAGGGTCAACGGCCGGCGCGCGGCCCACGGCAGCATCAGCGGCGCGACGGCCTGGTAGTAATCGGCAAGCTGGCCTTTGGTCTGGCCGCTTTCGGGGAAGATCACCCGATCGGGGTTGGTGATCTTGACCGCGGGCTCTTCCTCGGGCGGCTCTTGCGCGACTTCCGGCGTCACATCCTTGGCGCCCTTGTCCGAGCGCAGCGCGATGAAGCTGCCGTGCCGCACGCTGCCGTCGTGCGTGAACTCGCTGAAGGCGACTTCCGCGACCAACTCCGGCCTCAGCCAGGTGACGCCGCGGCTCTCCGGGCGCCCAACTTCGGCCGGCTTCTTGTCCGTCTCCAGCGGTTTCACCGCCGCTGCCACTTCGCGCAAGCTCTCGGCATTGAAGCCGGTTCCGACGTTGCCCTTGTACACCAGCTTGCCGCCTTCATTCTGCGCCAGTAGAAGCGAGGAGAACGGCCGCCCCTTGGCGCTCGACTTCTTCCAGCCGATCACGACGAATTCCTGGCGCAGCGTGCATTTGACCTTCAGCCAGTTCTTGCTGCGGCTGGAGCTGTACTTTGCGTCGATCTTCTTCGAGATGATGCCTTCCTGATCGGCCTGGCACATCGCCTGGTAGAGCTTCTCGCCTGCGCCAATCACGTGGTCCGCGACATGGATCGGCGGCTCGGCGGTGGCGAGGAGCGCTTCGAGCCG
>CAYTPY010000152.1:0-4090 GCA_964439725.1 uncultured Erythrobacter sp.
TGATCAGCCGCGATTCCAGCATCGACCCCGTCGGCGCCTGCGTCGGCATGAAGGGTAGCCGCGTGCAAGCTGTGGTCCAGGAACTGCAGGGCGAGAAGATCGACATCATCCCCTGGAGCGAAGACACCGCGACTTTTGTGGTCAACGCGCTGCAGCCGGCGACCGTCAGCCGCGTCGTCATCGACGAAGACGAGAACCGCATCGAAGTGGTGGTGCCGGAAGACCAGCTCAGCCTCGCGATCGGCCGCCGCGGCCAGAACGTGCGCCTGGCCAGCCAGCTCACCGACAGCCAGATCGACATCATGACCGAGGACGAAGCCTCGGAGCGTCGCCAGCGCGAGTTCGCAGAGCGTTCGAAGATGTTCGAGGAAGAACTCGACGTCGACGAGACGCTGTCGCAGCTATTGGTGGCGGAAGGCTTCGCAGAGCTCGAAGAAGTGGCTTACGTGGAGCTGGCGGAGCTGGCATCGATCGAAGGGTTCGACGAAGAGCTGGCCGAAGAGCTGCAGAGCCGCGCGATCGAAGCGCTGGAGCGCAAGGAAGAAGGCTTCCGCACGCAGCGCCGCGAACTGGAGGTCGACGACGCCTTGGCCGAGATCCCGCATCTCACCGAGGAAATGCTCGTTGTGCTGGGCAAGGCGGGCATCAAGACGCTCGACGACCTGGCCGATCTGGCCACCGACGAACTGATCGCCAAGCGCCGCGAAGCGCCGCGCCGCCGCCAGAATGCTGAGGGGCCGCCGATGCGCCGTCCGCAGCGGGCCGAAGACAAGGGCGGCGTGCTCGGCGAATTCGGTCTGAACGAAGAGCAGGGCAACGAGATCATCATGGCTGCCCGCGCTCACTGGTTCGACGACGAGGAAGGTGCCGGCGCAGCGGTCTCCGAGGACGAGGCGGTCGCATCGGCCGAAACGTCCGTTGCTGAGGAGGCCGCCGATGCGGAATCCTCACAATGAGCCGCTAAAGCATCCCGGCAATTCCCCCTCCCGCTCGCGGGAGGGGCCTGCGGTGCGCCTGTCGCAGGCAGCGCCGGGTTCGGACGCGCCCAGCTCAGACCCGCCCCCCCAGCGGCCCGGACGGAGAGATTTATCTGAGCGCCGCTGCGTGCTCAGCGGACGTCACGGCGAGCGGGACGAACTGGTGCGCCTGGCTCTGTCTCCCGACGGAGCAGTGCTGCCCGATGCGCTGGCCAAGGCGCCGGGGCGCGGAGCGTGGATCGGCATCGATCGGGCGGCACTCGCGGACGCGGTGAGCAACGGCAAGCTGAAGGCCGCGTTGTCGCGCGCGTTTAAAACTGGCAAGATCGAGATCGAGCAGGACCTAGCCGCACGCACCGAACAGGCGCTGCTTCGCGCGCTGCTCGATCGGCTGGGACTCGAAATGCGCGCCGGCAAGCTTATCTTGGGCTCGGATCGCATCGCCAACGAAGCGCGCATGGGCAAAGTGACTGCCCTTTATCACGCAGCCGACGCGAGCGAGGACGGAGCCCGCAAGCTCGACCAGGCCTGGCGGGTCGGGATGGAGGCGGAAGGCTCTGGCATTGCCGGATTGCGCCTGCCACTGGACCGGGCGGCTTTGTCTGTGGCATTGGGCCGCGACAATGTCGTCCACCTGGCGCTGGCTGATCGCGCATCGGCCGAGCGGGTCGCGATCCCGCTACGGCGCTTGCAGACCTTTCTTGGCGGCCCGGCGGCCGCGATGACAGGCGGCGAACCGGGCGACCGGCCAGCCGCGATGCCCGGTCCAGACCGGGTACAGGCGACGAACTGATTTTGAAGGACGAAACGAGTCTTATGAGCGACAGCAACGACACCCCGCGCGAACGCAAGCCGCTTGGCCTCAAGCGCTCGGTCGACGCGGGCGAGGTCAAGCAGACCTTCAGCCACGGCCGGACCAACAAGGTCGTGGTCGAGGTCAAGCGCCGTCGCGTGATCGGCAAGCCCGGAGAGGCTCCGGCGCCCGCACCTGCCGCGGCGGCCGAGCCCGCGGCGCCGGCGCCTGTCGCCGCTCCGCCGCCACCGCCGCCTCCTCCCCCCGCCCGTAAGCCTGCGCCTTCCGGTGAGACCCCGCAGGAGCGCGTGGCGCGCCTCCAGCGCGAAGCCGAGGAAGATCGCCTGCGCCAGGCCGAAGAGGCCAGTCGGCGCGAGGCCGACGAGCGTGCTCGCGCGCTGGAAGAAGAAAAACGCCGCGCCGAGGAAAACCGGCGCGCCAGCCAGGAGGCTGAAGCCAGCCCGGCGGCCGAGCCGCAGCCCGCGCCTGAAGCGGTGACAAAGCCGGCCGAAGCAGCAGCTGAAGCTCCCTCCGAGAGTGAAGGCGCCACGACCGATTCGACCACCGCGCCGGCGCCGCGCCGCTTCACGCCGGTCGCACGCCCGGATGCGCCGAAGCGGCCGGAGAAGAAGCGTGAGGATCCGCGGAAGAGTCCGGCCGGCCGTGGAGGCGATGACCGCCGCCGCGCCGGAAAGCTGACGGTCACCCGCGCCCTGAACGAAGACGAAGGCGCGCGCGCTCGCTCGCTCGCGGCGCTGAAGCGCGCTCGTGAGAAGGAACGCCGCGCGCACATGGGCGGCAAGTCGCAGCCGCGCGAAAAGCAGGTCCGGGACGTCAAGGTGCCCGAGGCGATCACCGTCCAGGAACTGGCCAACCGCATGGCCGAGAAGGGCGCCGACTTGGTGAAGGCGCTGTTCAACATGGGCATGATGGTCACGGTCAACCAGACGATCGACCAAGATACCGCCGAGCTGCTCGTCACCGAATTCGGTCATAACATCGTCCGTGTCAGCGAGAGCGACATCGACATCGATACGACCGAGGACGTCGATGCACCCGAGACGCTGAAGCCGCGTCCGCCGGTGGTCGCGATCATGGGCCACGTCGACCACGGCAAGACCAGCCTGCTCGACGCGCTGCGCGGCACTGACGTCGTGCGGGGCGAAGCCGGCGGCATCACCCAGCACATCGGCGCTTACCAGATCACCACCCAGAACAAGCAGAAGATCACCGTGCTCGACACGCCGGGCCACGAGGCTTTCACGCAGATGCGTCAGCGCGGTGCCAACGTGACGGACATTGTCGTGCTGGTGGTTGCCGCCGACGATGGGATCATGCCGCAAACGGTGGAGGCGATCCGCCACACCCGCGCAGCGGGCGTGCCGATGATCGTCGCGATCAACAAGGTGGATAAGCCAGAAGCCAAGCCGCAGCGCATTCGCGAACGGTTGCTGGAGCACGAAGTCGTAGTCGAGCAGATGGGTGGCGATACGCAAGACGTAGAGATTTCCGCCAAGCAGAGGACGGGCCTCGACGATTTGATCGAGAAGATCCTGCTGCAAGCCGAGTTGCTGGAGCTGAAAGCCAACCCGGAGCGGGCCGCGGAGGCCACAGTGGTCGAAGCCAAGCTCGACAAGGGGCGCGGCCCGGTTGCGACGGTGCTGGTCAATCGCGGCACGCTGAAGCGCGGCGACGTGTTCGTGGTCGGCACCGAAAGCGGACGTGTCCGCGCCCTGATCGACGACAAGGGGCAGCAGGTGAAAGAAGCCGGCCCTTCGACCCCGGTGGAAGTTCTCGGGCTGAGCGGCGTGCCGAACGCCGGCGATCACCTGAGCGTGGTCGAGAACGAGCAGCGGGCTCGCGAGGTTTCGGAGTATCGCCAGTCGCAGGCGACTGCGAAACGCACGGCAACGGCTCCGACAACCCTCGACGCAATGTTCGCTGGCCTGAGGAGCGATGTGAAGGAGTATCCGATCGTCGTGAAGGCCGACGTGCAGGGTTCAGTTGAGGCAATCGTCACCGCGCTGCACAACCTCTCGAACGACGAGATCAAACTGCGCGTGCTGAGCGCCGGCGTGGGGGCCATCACCGAAAGCGACGTGACTTTGGGCCATGCCTCGAAGGCGCCGATCATCGGCTTCAACGTGCGCCCGAACGCCAAGGCGCGCGAGATGATCGAGCGCCACCGTGTGGAGATGAAGTATTTCGACGTCATCTACCAGCTGACCGAAGAGATCGCCCGCGAGATGGCCGGCGTGCTCGGGCCGCTGCGGGTCGAGAACGTCGTCGGCCGCGCCGAGGTCAAGCAGGTGTTCCCGGC
>CAYTPY010000153.1:0-1558 GCA_964439725.1 uncultured Erythrobacter sp.
GACTACGCCTATTTCAGGCCGGATGACGTCGCGGTGTTCGATGCGCGCTACCTGCTCGAGGAAGAGGACGGCACGATCATCCTCCTCAACAACAAGGGTTTTCTCTGGGGCCGCAAGCCCGACACGATGCAGCGGCTTCGCGACTGGGCGTTCAACAATGGCGAGCCCGTGCCGCACGAGGATTATTACTTGCGCGGCAATCCGACATTCGAGTGCCCGGTCGGGAAGCACGACTGGCTGACCAAGCACGTGTTCATCGGCGTTGGCGAGCGGCGTAACGACGGCAACCTGCTGCGGTACTACGCGCTTGTTTGACGGGTGTGAACAAGGGCCTGACGGACTGCTTCGAAGCAGAAAGTGGATGAGCGGTGCGCGGCTGCTGGACGACCGCAACGGAGAGGGTTAGCCTCTCACCCGCGGCGGGCCTCCGACCGGGCTCGGGAGACCGGACCGCCTCGAAAAAAACATAACGCTTGGGGGAGTTTCCAACGATGCCTGCATATTTCGCACTTGCCACCTCGGTCGGCCTTCTCGCCGCTCTCGACACCTGGCTGTTCTTCGGCCCGCTCGCGACCACGTTCGTGGCCGGCCTCGTCTGGGTCTCGTTCATTGCCTGGGGCTGCCACTTCCATTCGGGCGGCGGCACGAAGGGAATGACCACCGCCATCGTCTGCATGAGCTTCGGCGCGCTCGTCGGCATGGTGTCGGTCATGTTCGCTAACAACGTGCTCGGCGGCCTCGATACTGCGGTTGGCCTCGGCATTGCTGTCGGCCTGGGCGCGGCAGTCATCTGCCTGGCGAGCAAGATCCCGCTCCTCGCCACGATTCCGGCTAGCGTTTACGGCTTCGCCTCAATCGCCGGCCCGATGGTCCTGCGCGGCGACGCTCCGGAAGCGGCAATCCTGCCGACCGTCGGTGCGATCGTGATCGGCGCGGTGTTCGGTATCGTTTCGGAGTATCTCGCAAACGCGCTGACCAAGAAAGCGCCCGAAGCAGCCGCGACGAGCGCCGAAGCCGCCTGACCTTATCACCCCCGCCGCTCCGGCGGCCTTTGCCGCATCGAGCCAAGCCGCCCCGCGTCCGCGCCGGGCGGCTTAGCTTTGCTTGGGCACGCTCAAGCGACACTCGATTGCACCAGACGGGGAGACCAACGAAAAAAGACTGCCTGGATGGTCCAGGCCGCGGCTTTTGATGATGTCAGCTTGCTCCGCGTGACCAACGGCTAAAGCGGCACGATCCGACGCGACAACGCGGGCTCGTGCTCCGACGAGGAGAATACGCATGCCCAACCGCATCCGAACTTCACTTCCACGCTCTGCCCAGCAGCGCTGGCTGCCCCCGCTCCCTCATCCCTCGTGGAGCGGCGAGCGCCGGCCCGCCGGCCCTGACCGGCCGCTTGCCGCTGCCGAATTCTGGAGCCGGCTCGGCCTCTGAGGCCGCGCCGAAAGGAGCCTCTCATGACCGGAAACAACCCTGCGGCGGCCGCCGAGCCGCTGGTCCTGATCGTGCCCGGCCTCAACGGCAGCGGGCCAACGCACTGGCAGACCTTGTGGGAACG
>CAYTPY010000153.1:1658-4018 GCA_964439725.1 uncultured Erythrobacter sp.
CTGGTGGCGCCGCCGGAAGTCGAAACCGGCGAAGTCGATCCGCGGCTGGCGCGTTTCGCGCCCGTGCTCAAGAATCCGCTCCCGTTTCCCTCGATCTTGGCTGCGAGCCGCGACGATCCGTACATCGGCTTCGACCGGGCGCGAAGGCTCGGCCGGATCTGGAAGAGCCGGTTCGTCGATGCCGGGTGGCTCGGCCACATCAACGCCGATTCCGCAGTTCGTGACTGGCCGTTCGGGCAGTTCCTGCTTCGGCAGTTGAAAGCGGCGGCGGAGCCGCTCAACCAGCCGCCGGTGCGCGGGCGGAACTACGAGGCGCTGCAGTTGGAAGTTCGCCCGCGAGGGATCTCAGCGCTGCGCTGAGAGCCTGACTACCCAATGGCCGGCGATGCACTTCAGGGCGCGCCGCCGGTGCCGGCTTCAGGTGAGGGCGCCTCGCCCTGCTTGGCCCATTGCTCCTCGCGCAGTTTCTGGAACCGCGGGCTGGTCGAGGTGATGTAGCCGCGGATCTGGACGTTGCCTTCGTGGCACGCGTACTCGAAGAATTCGTATTGCGGATTGCGCTGCCAAGGAATGTCGATCTTGTAGGGTTCGGTCAGCATGACCGGGTCCTCGATCCACGCTTCGTAGCGGAGCTGGTCAGGACCGGTGGGTGTCAGGCGCTCGGTCATCTTCATCTGCGCGCTGTTCGGTGACGGTCCGTTGCTGATGCCGGGCGTGAAGTTGGTCGTCTCGATGACCAGCGTATCGCCATCCCAGTGGCCGCGCGAATAGCCGAGATAGTCGGTCACCTCCGGCGGCGGTGGATCGCGGCCATCGAGATAGACCTTTCGGGTCTCGTGGATCATCTCCAGCCCGATCACCACAAGACCGGGGCTCTGCATCACGCGGATGCCCATGTTGTAGGCTCCGGTCAGCATCGATCCGGGCATGCCGCGAGTAAGGCAGCGGTCGAAGATGCCGAAGTCGGTGATCCGGTCGAACACTTCGGTGTTCCAGGAGGTCTTTACCTCTGAGGCCGTGCGGCGGCCCTCTTCGGTCAGCGCCGGATATCGGCCGTTGGCAGGCTGCGTGATCATCGAGGTCTGCCACAGCGGCAGGCCGTCCTCGCGCCAGTGGCCCATGCCGAGGATGCCGATACGGTCTTGCGCCGCCTCCAGGCCCTGGCGCTGCTCGGCCTGGGCGAAGCGCTCCTGGTACTCCTCCTCGGTCCACTCGGTGCGGGCGCCCACTTCGGGCGGCCGCTCGCGCGGCGTGGCGGCGAGGTAGTCGACCGGCCACATGCCGCGCAGGTCGGGATCGCCCCACTCCGTGCGCGGCACTTTCCAGTCGGCAGGTGGAGGCGGGTAGTCCTTGGCGGAGGGCACCGGATCGGCGGCCAGAGTAGGCGGCGCAACGAACAGCAAGGGCACGGCCAGCGCAGCAGCAGCGACGCGCGAGATCGTCATGGCACTCTCCCTGTATTTTTCGGGAGTATGCCTGACGGCGGGGACAAAGAAAATCCTCCCCGAGCGGGCCCGGGGAGGATTGGCCGCCTACTTCACTTTGCTCTGATCGAGCTTGGTGCGGTTGACCCAGCTGCCGTGGACCTGGCTGCGCAAGGCGAGGCCGGTCTTGACCTTGGCGATCGGGCCCTTCTCGATCTCGTCGGCTTCCATGATCCACAGCTCGGACAGGTAATCATGCGGGGCGCATTGTCCCGGAGGGCCGTTGGGGATGTCGACCACGCTCATCACCCAGCCGCCGTGTGCGGGATCGCTGGAGGGCACGTGCGCGGCCTCGCTGATCGCGGCGCCCGGCGGGACGCCGAGCATGGTCAGCCGGCCGTTGCCGGGCTCGAGCCGGACCAGCGCATTGAAGTTCACGCCCACCGGGCCGCCCGGCATCGGTGGGCCGCCTTCGGGGTTCATGCTGAGGTACCAGGTGCGGTTGTAGGGCCGGCCCTGGTCGACGTCGGCGAGGCGCGGCAGGTCTCCCGGAGGGCCGAGCGGGCGTTCTTCGATCTGCGGGTCCGGCTTCGACATGTCGAGCGTCCAGCGGACGAGCGAGCCCTTGAGGTCCTGCTGCTCGCGCTGGATGCCGCCGGCTTCGCGCATGAACGGGAAGGCGTTGGTGTCGGTCAGGCACAAGTCGATGTGCACCAGGTCGCCGTCGTCGTAGGCGTTCACCTCGTGGAACACCGAGACGCCGGGCGGCCCCTTGATCCACTTCATCTCCGACACTTTGCCATATCGCGGCATGATCGCGATCCAGCTTTCGAGGTCCTGCTGGTGCGCCCAGTGCGCGCCGCCGGCCTTGAGCCGGTCGAGATCGGCGGTGGTCGGGAAGATCGGCCAGATCGCGTACTTCTGGGTGATCACGAA
>CAYTPY010000154.1:0-3943 GCA_964439725.1 uncultured Erythrobacter sp.
CGTACTCGGCCGTCGCGCGCAGCGGCTATGCCGACTCCTGGCGCCAGAAGGGCGTCGGCGTCAGCACGCTGGTCGACGCGTAAGCGCCAGACGCTTTGAAACAAGGAAGGGCGGTCGGCTTGGGTCGGCCGCCCTTTTCTTTGCCTGCGGTTGTGACTGTGCGGGCGGCCATGGCCGGTGAGTGCTGGAACCCTGGCGCCGCCGGGCGCTTCCTCCCGCATGGGCAAGCTGCTGGAGGGATGGGCTCCCCAATCGGACATTACCGCTGGCGAGATGCGTCGGGGCATGGATCGGCTGGTGCAGGAGTCGGTCTATTCGAGCGCGACGACGGCGATGACCAGCGGCGTCATCCTCACTGCCTTTGCGCTTCATCTCGGTGCTTCCAACTTCGTCGTCGGCTTGCTGGCAAGCGCTCCGTTCTTGGGGCAGCTACTGCAGGGGCCGGCGATCTTGCTGGTCGAGAAGCTGCGGCAGCGGAAGCTGATCGCGGTCGTCTCCAGCGTCGTCGGGCGTTCGATGCTGCTGCTGATGGCGGCCGCGGTGCTGCTGCCGCCCGGGATCGGCCTGGCCGTTGTGGTGCTGGCGCAGTGCGTGCTGTGCGGCGTCACTGCCTTCGGAGCCTGCTCGTGGAACGCGTGGCTGCGCGATCTGGTGCCGGACCGTCAGCTCGGCGACGTTGTCGCCCGCCGCACCGTCTACGCGACGATGGTGAGTCTGGTCGCGGGGCTGCTGGCGGCGTTCACGCTCGACCGGCCGGGCGGCACGCCGGAGCAGCGCGATTACGTCTTTCTGGCGCTTTATGCGGTCGGCTTCATCGGCGGGATGATCAGCGCCTGGCTGGTCGGACGCATTCCCGAGCCGCAGATGAGCCCGCGAGAGGATCGGGTCCGGCTCATTCCGCTGCTGCGCCAGCCGCTGGGCGACCCAAACTTCCGGCGCCTGCTGGTCTTCCTGGTCGCCTGGCAGTTCGCGGCCAATCTCGCGACGCCGTTCTTCGCGGTTTACTTTCTGCGCCAGCTCGGGCTGGAGATGACGCTGGTGATGATGCTCAGCGTCGTCACTCAGGTCGCCAACCTGCTGGCGGTGCGCAACTGGGGTTACCTGAGCGACCGCTTCGCGAACAAGTCGGTCCTGACGGTGGCGGCGCCGACGTACATCCTGTGCATCGCGGCCATGGTCGGCGCGTCGCAGTTCCACAACCGCGATCTGCTCGTCGCCTACCTGATCGGCTTGCACCTGCTGATGGGCTTCGCGGTTGCCGGCGTGACTCTGGCCACGGCTAACATCACGCTGCGGCTCAGCCCGAAGGGGAGCGCCACGTCCTACGTCGCGACCGGCGCGCTGGCGAGTTCGTTGGCGGCGGGCCTGGCGCCCCTGCTCGGCGGTGCGTTCGCCGACTTCTTTGCGCGGCGACGCTTTGAGATCCTGACCCGCTGGACCAGTCCCGAGGAGACGGTGACGCTGCAGCCGCTCGAACTGTCGGGCTGGGACTTCTACTTCCTGATCGCCGCGGTCTTCGGGCTCTATGCGATCCACCGGCTGGCGCTTGTCCGCGAGGAAGGGGAAATCGCGCCGCGGCACATGCTGCAGGAAGTGCTCGACCAGACCAGGCGCAGCGTAAGAAACATCTCCACGGTCGCCGGCTTCCGCGCCGCGACCGAGCTGCCGGGGAACTTGCTGCGCGAGGCGCGGGTGCGGGCGCGGCTGCAAAGACGCCGGGCGCGGCGCACGGAAGTAGCCAAGGTTCGCGAGGACTCGGCGGCGGCGTCAACAATCGCTAGGGGAGGCTGATGATCCGCAAGCTGCTGCTCCTTCTGCTCCTGGCCTTTTCCGCGCCCGCGGCGGCGCAGCCGGCGCAGACGCTCGAGGGAAGCTGGGCACTGCGCCTGGAAGGCTCGATCATCATGCGCTGGGAGGTCGAGCGCGAAGGAGGGGACTGGAGCGGCACATGGGTGAAACCGGATTCGTTCGCCAGCGACGGGCGGCGGTTCGGGAGCATCCGGATGCCGGCCGTGCAGCGCCGGTCGGACAAGGGGCAGGTGCTGGGCGAGTGGGTCGAGCTGACTTTCCCGCGCGACGGCGACGAGCAGACCGACGTGTTCCGCTTCCGCCTGCTCTCCCCCGCGCGCGCAGAGATGATCTACGCCGGCACGGGCCTGGCGCCATACACGCTGGAGCGGGTCGCCGAGGGGGCGCTGCTCGGTCCGTTCGAAGATGGCAAAGTCTATGGTGCGCCGCGCGGCCGCGGCGCGACAGCGGGCTCGCAGCCGCAGCCTGGTCAGCCGTCGGCGCCTCGCCCGGAGCCGCAGCAAGGTCCGCCGGCGGTTATCGGTCGCTAGGGCTCAGCCGGCTTCGAGGAGGCCTGCAGTCCGTTCCAGCAGATCGAGCGCCCGGCGCTGCGTCGCTTCGTCGAAGCGGGCCTTGGGAATACCAACCGAGAGCGATCCGACCGCTTCCCCGCCGATCGTCACCACCCGACCAATGCCGCGAATGCCGAGCGAATATTCCTCGTCGGTGATGGCAAATCCGGTGCGGCGGACTTCGGCGATGTCCTTGCGCAATGCCTTCTCCGACGTGACGGTGGAGGGTGTGAACTTCTCGCGATCGGTCTCGGAGAAGTAGCGGTCGAGCTCTTCGTCGGGCAAACGGGCAAGCAGGGCCTTGCCGGCGGCGAGGGCATGCATCGGCCGGCGTGCGCCGGTGTCGATGGAATAGCGCAGCGCCTGTTCGCTCGAGTCGGTGACGACCGCCTCAACGTCCCATTCGCTGCGAACGAAGAAGCTGCTGGTCTCGTTGAGCTGGACCCGCAAGGTGCGAACCAGCGGCGAGGCGCGCTCCGCCAGGCTGAAGCCGCCGGGCCTCGCCTGGAGCCGCTGCAGCCCGGGACCGGCCGAATAGCGGCGGCCGTCGCGCACCAGATAGCCGCGATCGACCAGCGTCCCGAGCAGGTACGACAGGCTCGACACCGGAATGCCGAGCGCGACGGCGATTTCCTGCGCCACCAGGGGACGGTCGTGGGCGACCACGTACTCGATGATATCGAGCGTGCGGGTCGCCGATTTGACCTGGCTCGGCGACGCAGGATCGGACGCCGCCATCAGCCGATCCTTTGCTCGGCGATATCGGCCCCTTCGCGAAGGGCCTTCAGCTTCTTCCACGCCACCGCCGGGTCGATCTTGCCGTAGCCGGCGAAAGTGCCGAAGCCGCAGTCGGAGCTGGCGACGACGCGATCCTCGCCGACGAAGGCGGCGTAGCGCTCGATGCGCTGGGCGATCAGCTCGGCGGTCTCGATGTAGTTCGAGCAGGAGTCGATCAGGCCTGGAGCGAGGATCTTGCCGCTGGTGTCGGCGGCCTTCCAGACGACCCATTCGTGCTCGTGGCGCGGATTGGCCGCCTCGAACAGGATCGTCGCCGGCCGCGCCGAGAGGATCACGTCGATGATCTTCTCCAGCGGAATGTCGAAGTCGTGCGGGCCTTCGTAGTTGCCCCAGCAGACGTGCATGCGCAGCTTCTCGGGCGCGATGTTGGCGGTCGCGGCGTTGAGCGCATCGACATTGGCCTGGATGGTCTTGAGGAACTCGGCCTCGTCCATGTCCTGGTAGCCGGTGTGGCGGCTCATCGCGAGGTCGGGGCAGTCGAGTTGAAGCGCGAAGCCGGCTTCGACAATCGCTTCGTATTCGGGTCGCATCGCCTCGACCAGGTCCGCGAGGTAGGCGTCGTGGGTGGGATAGAACTGGTTGGGCTGGAACGCGGTAATGAGGCCGGGGCTCGCCGAATTCATGAACGCGGCGACGCCGTTGCCGTGGCGCTCCAGCGCGGTCTTCATCCGGCGGACGTCGTCGTGCAGCGGCTGCAGGTTGACGAGCGTGACCTTGTCGATCGCGCTGGCGCGGGTGAATTCCTGCGCGCCCATGATGTGCGAGAGCTTCTGGGTCAGCTCCGG
>CAYTPY010000155.1:0-3924 GCA_964439725.1 uncultured Erythrobacter sp.
TGGCACTCGATGCCGAGCGGCTTGCCGCTGAAGTGGGAAGTCTCCTTTTTACTCGCTCAAGCCGACGCCACTTCGTGGCGCGGCTTAACTCAAGCGTTAGACAGCAATGGCAGCTAAGTCGGAGGTCCAACGTCGCAAAGAACTGCGCAGGGCAGCGGAGGCGGAGCAGCGCGCGTCCGAGGAGGCCAGCCTTCCTGTCCTCAAAGAGACGCTGTGGGCCCTATTCGACTACTTGGATGAGTCTCTTGGCGACGGTTGTGACCACTCTTTACGGCTTACGGAGCAGTTCTTGGTCTCCCGCAGAATCCAACCTGAGCTGGTGACCCCTTGGCTGGGAGAGTACGGCGGCTTCTGCGACTGCGAGGTTCTGTTCAACGTCGAGGAGCGGTGGGGCAAGCAATCATGAGCAACCCAGTAATGAAAGACCTCATTGAGCGTTATTTGGTCGCCTACAACTCCTTTGACGTTGGTGGCATGCTGTCGCTTCTTTCCCAAGATGTCCGCTTCGAAAACTACTCCGGCGACCAACTCACCGCTGCTGCAAGCGGAATTCACGAGTTCAAGCAACTCGCAGAGCGTTCCAAATCTTTGTTCTCGGAGCGCGAGCAACGCATCACGGGCTTAGAGTTCAGCGGTAATTTTGCTGTTGCAACCATTGCCTATCGGGGAAAGCTGGCTGCAGACATACCTAACGGCCCGCCAGCCGGCACCATCCTTGACCTGCAGGGTAAATCGGAGTTCTCGTTTGGCGATGGGCTAATTACAAGGATTGTTGACCGTAGCTGAGTGCACACGTGAATTAACACCCCAAGTGCGACATCCCCGAGGGGTAGCCATGCCGCCTCCCCAGTCGTGTGTCGAGCTTGCACGCGATGCGGTCGCCGTTGCCCTGGCGCGGGGCAGGCTTCTGCGCTTGGGCAAGTATTGGCGTAGCAGGCGATTGATGTTTCGTTGCTTCCACGCGAGGGCGACTTTATGGCCGTCAATCGTGGGGTAGGGAGCGACGCGATGGCGCTCATGGCGGCTAGCTCGGCGCGCACCCAAATTGGTTTCATTCGCCACATCTCCATCCGAGGTGCGCGCCCGGTTATCGCGCCTCCATCGCGCCGGTCCTCCGGACTACATGATGTAGCATGCAACCTGACATTCATTCAGGCCGACCCGATCGCGGCGGCTGGCAGGAGTTAGAGCGGGGCACCACAGGTAGTCAACATTCGAACATTCAAGGAGATGTATATGAACTTCAAGGGACTTTTTCTATCAGGTGCGCTTTCTCTACTCCTGGTTACCGGATGTGCATCCATGGCTGTGGGCGAGGACGCGCTGACGCAACGCACGTCCGTGGCGCTCGGCCTTGCTCCGGACCAGTTCACCATTTCGAACCGCTCGGACAGCGGTGTGCGTACGGACTACAGTGTCCGGACCGTCTCGGGGAAGAACTACTCGTGTTATGTCACCGGAACTGTAACGGTGATAGGCAAGTCGGTGTCGGACGCGGTGTGTACTGAGACGCAGTCGGGGGCTTCGCAAGGTCAGGCGGCAGCGGCAGGGACCTGCAATGACCTCCTGAGGGCCGCGGGCAAGTGTAAGTAGCATTGGTGCCCGCTCTAACACTTTCTTCGAGGCGATGCCGCTTTTTTGCAGCGAAGAGTTCCGGTGCCCGGACTCCGCTGTGCGGTACACAAAGACGCGCCTTCCGGTGCGATGGTCGCGCGGCTGCCTTGGCGGCCGGCACGGTCGCGCCGAAAACCGCATCGCGAGGCCGTCGACGTGGAGAACGAGCCCGTCACGTCGCCATCAGCATGAAGAGGGCGATTGGTCCGGTGGTCCCAGCGTGCCCACGGCTTGTCATGAGCGCGGCGGGACCTGAGAATTCGTTCGATCCGAAACCACCCGGTGGTTCGGCTCGATCAAAGCGTCAGACCGCCATGGAGGGGCTGAGGGACTGTCTCGATTCGCATCGACAAGTGAGCGCTCGGATCGGGTCGTTTCCGCGATCGCTGCTGTGGCAATGGTGGGCGGTGCCTTCCTGCTGATCGTCTTCGCCGACCGGGCGGGACGGGCAAGGATCGGCACCGGAGTCGACGTGCTGCAGGTCGTCTGGATAGAGCGGGACGACACGCCAGCCGAGGTCGAACCTCGTTCTGCATCCCGGATTCAGGACCAGGAGGTCAAGCCTGCGGTGCGGGCCCGGAAGGCTCAACCTTCAAGAGCGCAGCGCGATGTCGAGGCTCACCCAGGTGAACCCGTGGGCCATGGCCGCCTCGATCTCGCCTTGCAGAAGGCCGCCATGGAGTTCAGTCATGGGCTACTCGAAAGGCCTGACAGAATCGCTAGGGAACCCCGGCTCCAGGTGACCTTCCAGGACCGCTCACTCGGCGGCACCCTTCAGAGAATGTCGCAGCGCACGACGTGCGCGGAGCTGAGGCGCGCGCTGGCGAATCGGGAGGCGAGCCAAGAGGCGATCATGAGCTCGATGGCACGCCACAAGTGCAGAATCTAGATGGCCTGTCCATGATTACGGTTCCAGTCGGTTTCCAGCGCTCGCTGCCGGGCTGGCGGACGTCGCCGCTCGCGTTGTGGATGGCTGTGCTGATGGGGCTGCTCGCCTCGCCGGTGGCGCAGGCGCAGGCCCTGTGGGGTGGCAGCGCGGTCGGGATGAGCGTGGAGCAGGTGCGGCAGCGGTTCCCCGAGGCCGTGACGCCTGACGCGCCCGACGTGCTGTACAGCGGTGCGACGGAGGCGCTGCGGGTTCCCGGGCTGGAGCTGGCGGGACAGCGCTTCCAGGCGTCGTTCTTCTTCCTCGACGGGCGGCTGGCCCAGGTCACCCTGGGGCTGATCGACATCGGGTCGCAGGACGTGGCCGAACAGGCCTTCGAGGCGGTGTCGCATGTACTGCGCGAGGAACACGGCGCCGAGCTGACGCGCGAGCGCACGACCGGAATGGTGACGAAGGCGAGGTCGACCTGGCGCTCGGGCCAGACCCACATCGTGCTGCTGTACATGGTCGTCGGGCGCGCCGATCCGCTGCTCAACCTGGTCTACCAGACGTTGCCGGCCGAGCGCTGACGGGCGGCATGGGGCGATGGAGGCGGGACTGCGTGCAGTCGGCGCGTGCGCCTCGACATAAGGGTTCGCGCGGGGTACCCCGAAGTGCACCGCGTCGGGCGCAGCATCTGAGACTGGCCACCCTACACTGGCAAGTAAACACGGATGCCCGGATCCTGCGGCTGATCCCCGTGTTCCCGCCCGCGGCTGGCGGTGGCTGCCCTGCCGGTGTGCGGGCAGGACCGATGGTCGCATCCGGCCAGATGCAGTGCACGGCGTGCGTGTCGCCCGCTTTTTTCGACAAGGAGATGGAATGTCTGCAAGGGTCAACCTCGGAAAGTCATCGCCTGCGCTCTATCAGGCGGTCGTCGGGCTCGACCGCCTGGCCAGCGAGGCCGTGGCCGCGGCCGGGATCGCCGATGGCTTCGCCCACCTGCTGCGCCTGCGCGCCTCGCAGGTCAACGGCTGCGCGTTCTGCGTGCGCCTGCATGCGCGCGATGCGATCGCCAGCGGCGAGTCCGGCGACCGCCTCGCGGTGCTGCCCGCCTGGCGGGAGAGCGGCTACTCCAGTCCGAAGGAGCGCGCGGCACTGGGGCTGGTGGAGGCGGTGACGCAGGTCGCCGATGGGCAGGTCCCGGATGTGGTGTACGAGCAGGCCGCGGCGCAACTGTCCCAGGACGAGATTGCGGCAGTGGAATGGCTTGCCGTAGTCATCAACGCCTGGAACCGGATCGCGATTGCGAGCCGCTACCCGGTGGAGCCCTGACGGCGGCCGCCCGTCGCCGCGGACCGTGCACCCGGGCCGGCGCCCGGATCGCGCGATGAGACGGTCGCGTCCTAGACTGTGCCGATGGAATCGAATGCCCTGCTGATCCT